>NZ_JRJY01000149.1:0-8210 GCF_000801015.1 Aeromonas sp. ZOR0001
AACAACCTGACGCTCAGAACGCGCATCAAGCGATTGGCTCGCAAGACCATCTGCTTCTCTCGTTCCGTTGAGCTCCACGAGAAAGTGATTGGTGCCTTTATAGAAAGACACCATTTCAACTGATTGGAGTCATTACCGTGAGCTGATCACCACGATCCTCTTCAAGTCTGCATCATGGGCAAGTCGCTTCACCCCATTACCAACTGGCCTCAATACAACAAGTCTCTGATTAGCCGTGGCTCTCTCACCTTCTGGGTTGATGCAGGCGCCATGGATAACTGGTTTCACCAAAACCAACACGGGCGACGGGGCCGCAACCAGCTCTACACCGACCAGACCATCTGCACCTTCCTGATGCTCAAGGGGATTTTCAACCTCACTCTGCGGGCCACTCAGGGACTACTCGACACCCTGTTCGAGTTGATGAATGTGCCGTTGTGCGCACCGGACTATAGCTAATGGGATGGTCGCCCCTCCCCAAAACGGCATCTGAGTGCCCAAGTGGCGAATGTATGTAGTTGGTTAGCCAGAGCTGTTCGCTGCTCAACTATGAGCTGGCGAGCACTACGTAACGCCTTGATATCTTGTTGTTCTGTAGTTTTAACTGATACGAATTGGATCCCTGGTCGGAAAGCGCCATGAAAAAGGGACTGCCGGAGCAGTCCCTGAGGTAGGTTCATAGAGATAACATATATCTGAGATTTGGTTCAATTGTATTATCCACATGTTAATCAAAGCTGCTTACTGAGAGCGTTGTTTAACTAAACTAAGTCCAATGCTCATCGCTTAGCAATACGGCTATACCATGACCAGTTTGGAAATAGTTGACCACTACAATATTGAGGTGTCAGCGAAGATATCAGAGTAGGCCGGCTCCGGCTGAGGGCTTACAGATATAGATGCTCGGGGCCAGACCGCTTACTTGGGGATAACGAATATTAACCTGTTCGCACAATGCTGCTGTCAGTGACTGTGGAACCAATGCAACCACACAACCACCAAACCCGCCACCTGTCATCCTCACACCACCACGACTGCCGATGATATCTTTGATTATGTCGACCAGGGCATCAATGGCGGGCACTGTGATGGCAAAATCATCACGCATCGAGGCATGAGAGGCTGCCATTAATTCGGCCATCATGACCATGTCTTCATTGGCAAGCGCATCGGCCGCTGCCAGCGTTCGTTCATTCTCGGAGATGACGTGGCGTGCACGGCTCGCGACGACAGGAGCCAGTTCGTTGGCTCGCTCCGTGAACTGGGTCATAGTCAGGTCGCGCAGTGCCTTGACCCCAAAATGCCGTGCGGCCTCTTCACACTGTGCTCTGCGGGTATTGTATTCGCTATCCACCAGGCCCCGGCGTACGTTCGAGTTGATTATGACCACATCAATGTCGGCCGGCATGCTTACAGGACGGGTTTTCAGGCTACGGCAATCGATCAGCAGGGCATGATCCTGCTGACCCAGGGCGGAGATGAACTGATCCATGATGCCGCAGTTGCAACCGACGAACCTGTTTTCCGCCAGTTGTCCGTTCAGGGCGATATCTGCCTGGCTGATGTCGAGGTGATTCATCTCTTTGAAGATCTGTCCTACCGCCACTTCCAGAGAGGCGGAAGAGCTCAGACCGGCTCCCTGCGGTACATTGCCACTGAGCACCAGGTCAGCCCCGGTCAGTTGACAGCCTCGCAATAGCAAATATTTGACGACACCTCGCACATAGTTGGCCCACAGGTATTCCGGGCGCGGCTCTATGGGGTGGCGCAAGTCAAATTCATCCAGCTGGTTGTCATAGTCGGCAGCGATCACCCTGATCAGGCTGTCTTGGCGGGGGGCCGCACTGATCACTGTCTGATAGTCAATGGCGCAGGGGAGCACGAAGCCGTCGTTGTAGTCCGTGTGTTCCCCGATGAGGTTGACACGCCCTGGAGCCTGAATGGCGAGGGTAGGGGGATAACCGTACTGGGTGTAAAAGGTGCGTTCAGTCACGCTGCGTGGCGATTCAATACTCATATCTCAACCTCAAACCTGTTCACGAAAATGGATATCACTGACGGAACGCAGGCGTTCGGCCGCCTGTTCTGCCGTCAGGTCACGCTGTGTTTCCGCCAGCATTTCATAGCCCACCATAAATTTGCGTACGCTCGCAGAGCGCAGCAGGGGCGGGTAGAAGTGGGCATGCAACTGCCAGTGGTCATTCTCCTCGCCATTGAAAGGCGCACCATGCCATCCCATCGAATAGGGGAAGGAGCACTGAAACAGGTTGTCATAGCGGCTGGTCAGCTTCTTGAGCGCAAGCGCGAGGTCTTCACGCTGTTGTGTTGTCAGGGCCGGTAGACGTGTTACCGCAAACTTGGGAAGCAACAGGGTTTCGAAGGGCCAGGCCGCCCAATAGGGCACCACTGCCAGCCAGTGCTCCGTTTCCACTACGGTACGGCGGCCGTCAGCCTGTTCGCGCTCCACATAATCGAGCAACATGGCACGACCATTTTTTGCAAAATACTCCCGTTGGGCATCATCTTCCCGCGCGGCTTCGTTGGGCAAGAAGTCGTTGGCCCAGATCTGCCCGTGTGGGTGGGGATTGGAGCAACCCATCATGGTTCCCTTGTTTTCGAATACCTGGATCCAGGGGTAGTCGCACCCCAGCTCTGCAGTTTGCTCGCACCAAGTGTTGACCACGGCGGTGAGGGAGGGGACGGACAACTCGGGTAAGGTCTTGCTGTGATCCGGTGAGAAGCAGATTACCCTGCTGGTGCCGCGCGCACTCTCTAGCTGGAAGAGGGGATCCTCGCTGGTTGGGGCCATCGGAGTATCAACAATCAGGGCTGCAAAGTCGTTGGTAAAGACGAAGGTCGACTGATAATCCGGATTTTTGTCACCAGTGACGCGAGTGTTGCTGGCGCAGAGGAAACAATCCGGATCGTGAGCTGATCGCTGGGTGCGATCGGGTTCATCCTGCTGCCCCTGCCAAGGGCGCTTAGCCCTGTGGGGAGAAACTAGAACCCACTGCTGGATCAATGGGTTGTAACGACGGTGGGGGTGATCGGTCGGTTCAAATTGCATAGGAAGGCCTGTCTCGTTCTGTACATTCATGGAAGGGGGTAACCGTTCGGATTTTGGGATTGCCAGCGCCAGGTATCGGCCGTCATCTCATCAAGCGTGCGATGAGCCTTCCACCCCAGCTCGTTGTAGGCTCGTGTTGGATCGGCCCAACACTGCGCTATGTCCCCGGCGCGGCGCGGCACGATCTCATAAGGCAGTTCGCGGCCACAGGCCTTGGAGAAGGCGGCATGAATGTCTAGGACGCTGTAGCCATGCCCAGAGCCCAGGTTGTAAACATGGACGCCAGCTTGCCCAAGAGTATGTTTCAAGGCTGCAACATGGCCATCGGCTAGATCCATGACATGAATGTAATCCCGCACGCCGGTACCATCCGGTGTCGGGTAGTCATCACCAAATATGGCGAGTTTGGCACGGCGGCCCACTGCCACCTGGGCAATATAAGGCATCAGGTTATTGGGAATGCCCTGGGGATCTTCGCCCATCAGGCCGCTGGGATGGGCTCCTACCGGATTGAAATAGCGCAACAGGGTTAATGACCAGTCGGGAGCTGATCGTGCAAAGTCCTTGATGAGACGCTCCACCATCAGCTTGCTCTGACCATAAGGGTTGGTGGCGCTAAAGGTTGGCGATTCCTCGGTGATGGGCATAGTCTCTGGTTCACCATAAACGGTGGCAGATGAGCTGAATAGCAAGGTCTTGACCCCGGCGCGTCGCATAGCCTGCAATAGCACCAAGGTGCCGCTGACATTGTTGTCATAGTACTCGAGAGGTTTTTGTACTGATTCACCTACAGCCTTGAGGCCAGCGAAGTGGATTACGGCATCTATTTGCTGGTCGGCAAAAACTCGATCAAGCAGGTCGGCATCTCGCACATCACCGTGATAGTGCAGAGGGCGTTGTCCGCTGAGAGTGTGGATACGTTCTAGGACACTTTCTCTGCTGTTAACCAAATTGTCCAACAAAATGGGGGTCATCCCGGCAGCGATAAGCTGCAAGCAGGTATGACTACCTATGTAACCAGTTCCACCCGTGACGAGTATCTTCAACATGAATCTCTCCTTGGCGCTCGTTTTGATTGGGTTTCATTAGTGTAACCGCTTACCCTTATTCTGCGCTTGTGAAAGTATGCCGGGAAGATTCACCTCCATTTTATGTGATTTTTGTCACGTTTTTATTCGCAATACGCATGATGCTGGAGAGCGGTGTATGTAAGATGATTACACGGCGAGGCGCTCGTATTGATAGAATGATCCCGCTTTTGGTATGAAAGCCGTGTCAGGCATTGGAAATGTCGGTAGTATCCTTACCATGTAAAGCACAGGTTTTTATTTATCCCGTTCACCGGAAAAACTAATTCATGGCAACTATCAAAGATGTGGCACTCCTGTCAGGCGTATCCGTCGCCACAGTCTCACGTGTCATCAATAAGTCGCCAAAGGCAAGTCAGGCATCACGCGATGCCGTCTTCAAGGCGATGCATGAACTCAACTACCACCCCAACGCGAACGCGAGAGCATTGGCCCATCAGAACAATGAAACTTTGGGATTGATTGTTGCTGATGTGTCTGACCCGTTCTTTGGCACCATGGTTAAAGTTGTTGAGCAAGTGGCACAGGCCACGGGGAATTTTCTGCTTATCGGAAATGGTTACCACGACGCAGCCAAAGAGAAGCATGTAATAGAGCAGTTGATAGGGCATCGCTGCTCTGGCTTGGTGGTTCATGCCAAAATGCTGCCAGATGAAGAGCTGATCCAGATGATGAGCTATGTTCCAGGCATGGTACTAATCAACCGTATTGTTCCAGGATTCGAGTCCCGTTGTGTTGCGCTAGATGATCGCTATGGTTCCTGGCTTGCGACTCGGCATTTGATTCAGGAAGGCCATAAGAAGATAGGATTTTTATGCTCAAATCATCAGATATCAGACTCTCAGGACCGTCTGCAGGGTTATCTGGATGCTCTGCAAGAGCACAATATTCCGGTTGATGAACGCCTGATCTCCCGCGGTAGTCCTGATGAATTGGGGGGGGAGGCTGCGATGACCGAGTTGCTGGGTCGGGGACCGCAGATGACAGCCGTCGTTTGCTATAACGATTCGATGGCGGCGGGGGCCTTGTCAGTGCTTAGCGATAACGGGATTGATGTTCCTCAAGACCTCTCTTTGGTGGGCTTTGATGATGTGCTGATATCTCGCTACTTGCGTCCGCGTCTCACCACAGTTAAATACCCCGTGGTGGCTATGGCAACGCAAGCTGCTGAGTTGGCTGTGGCTCTGTCGCGTGGTGAGGCCATCAATTCAGCGACCAACTTGTTTAGCCCGACCTTGGTTCGGCGCCATTCAGTCAAAACCTTGTAAATCTGACTCCCGCCTCTCTAAGTGGTCAAGATCCAATGATCTGGCCACTGCTTCTTCTTGACGTTGCCTTTAATGCCCGTCTCGCTATCCGCTCTGTTAGCTAAGACCTCTGCCTAAGTCGTTGGCTTAGGGCCTCTTTCAGTCCGCAGTGTCTGCTTGACAGCCTTGGTTGTGCGAAAACACTTTATTAACAGTGTAATCGATAACACTCCAGTGGTGATTTATTTTTATTGATTATCAATACCTTACATTAAGTCTTGTGTTGATGTAATGTGTTTTCACCATTTCAATGATGCTTGTTTCATGAATGTGTGATGCATGTCATGACAAAAGTTCAATCGTCGCGCATATAATCCGTTCCGTCGGTGAGAGCGTTTTCTTGGATGCTGACGTTCATCGCCATACATATATAGATACAACGGAGGAAGGAACGCACATGAAGACCAAATATTTGACATCATCGATTGCACTCGCTGTTGCCATGATGGCTGCGAATGCTCACGCTGTTGATTTTACTGGTTATTTCCGTTCTGGGGTCGGTGTTTCCCAAGATGGTAAACAGCAGACAGCGAATAAGGATCTATTAGGTCGCCTGGGTAATGAAGATGATACCTATGGCGAAATTGGTCTTGGACAAGAGCTGTTTAAAAAAGATGGCGTCTCGTTCTATGTAGACAGTATGGTCAGCATGGAAAGTGATGGTTCTAATGACGGTGAAAGTACCAAAGATGATGATGCAAAATTTGGTCTTCGTCAGTTTAATGCTAAAGTTAAAGGCCTCATTGCTAGCGATCCAGATGCAATACTGTGGGTTGGTAAGCGTTATTATCAGCGTCATGATCTGCATATTATCGACACCAAGTATTGGAACGTGTCCGGTGCAGGCGCAGGCTTGGAAAATCTGAAAGCAGGGCCAGGAGCATTCTCTTTTGCCTGGATCCGTTCCGACGGCAATGATATTGATAATTCCATTACCAATAATGATCTGAATATCAACTTCCTTGATGTACGCTATGCAGGATTAAAGCCCTGGAGTGGTGCTTGGACTGAGTTTGGTGTTGATTACGCTATGCCCAACCCAACTGATGAGCAAAAATCTGCTGGCTCCAGTTATGATCCAAAGAATGGGGTAATGGTGACTGGTGAAATCAGCCAATATTTTGATGGCTCAGGCATCAATGAAAAGCTGGTACTGCAGTATGCCAATAAAGGTCTGGCTCAGAATATGATCTCGCAAGGTGGTGGTTGGTATGACGTATGGCATACAACCGACGATGCCACTGGCTACCGCGTCATTTTGACTGGTGATATTCCAGTTGGTGAGCGTTTCTCAATCAACCATGTTTTCACTTATGGCAAGGGTGAAAAACTCCAAGCTTGGCACGACAATACTGAACTCTTTAGTGCAGTAGCTCGTGGTTCATATGCTTGGACTGATATTACTAAGACCTTGGTTGAGCTTGGCACTTTCGAGCGCACCAAAACTTGGACCAGTGGTTCTGAAGACAAAGAAAGTGGTCAAAAATATACGTTGGCACAAGCTTGGTCTGCTGGCCCTAGTATGATGGCTCGTCCTGAAATCCGTGTTTATGCAAGTTATCTGACAGATGGTGAAGGTGATTCCTTCAATGGTAACACCGATGACCATGCGTGGAACTTTGGTGTCCAAGCTGAAGCGTGGTGGTAATATCTACTCGGGTTTGTTACATGCTGCCCCCTTTTGGGGGCAGTCTTGTTTGTGTCACCATTTGATAGGGAAATACGATGAAGTTGGCCAATTATCTCCTTGCCGCCGCGGTGGCAGTCGTGTTGTCGGGCTGTTCAAGCATGACGGTTCCCCTGCAGCCGCATGAAGCCGTGTTAAATTCCCCCGATGCAGCTAAACAGGCGCTGCTTTCAGCCCAGAGTTGCTGCGCTTCCCTGTCGGCGCTTAAATATCAGCCTCTGGCGGAAGGCGATACGCTGCTGACCATTGATGGCGCTTCCCAGGTTTATAAATTTCAGGAAGGGTTGAGTTACCTGGCTGCCTACCAGTTGCCCACCAATACCGGTGATATGGTGGTCAAGGTTGCAGCCCAAGTGGGCAAGAGTGTCTTGATGCCGCAGGTATTGATGCTCAACAGCAATTTTGAAGTGACCCGGGTATTGGGCAAATCTCTGTTTAGTTACAAACCGGCACACCTGCTCGATAATGACCGTATTGAGGGCACCATTTACGTAAGCCGTAATGCACTCAAGCCAGAGGCGTATATGGTCATCTATTCACCGGCCACCGAGCTCTCGGGTTCGACCACGATTTTGCACCCCGCTAAGGCGTTTGCCCGAGCGACCTCCACTCAGGAGCCGCCGGTCAATGATCCGGTTATCCCGCACTCCCCGTGGGGATTGGTCAAGATTGAGCTGGTGGATCGCGCCAAGCTGGAAGGGGTCGATAATGTGTTTAAATCAGAATACAGCGACAAACTGGCATTGAGCCAAGGTGTGCAACCCAGTGCCATGGCGCTTGGCGCCGGTGCTGGCGCTGTGGCGGCAACGGCGATAAAGAATCAGCCAGCCGTCGCGACTCCGACCATGTTGGGTGAAACGGAGAACTTCTATCTGACCCAGATTGAGATAGCGGTGCAGGCTGGTGATATCGACAAGGCGATGAAACTGGTGGATGAAGCTGAGCGGGCTGGCTCGACCAAGGCCAAGACCACCTTTGTCGAGGCGGTCAAGCGCAGTCAGAAATAAGACGAGCCACGTTTCTTAAATAACAACGCCTGCTTAAGCAGGCGTTGTTATTTA
>NZ_JRJY01000066.1:0-235 GCF_000801015.1 Aeromonas sp. ZOR0001
TGATGGCTGGCTTTGCTGTCGTAGGCGCCATCCGCATAAACACGCCCCAGCTTGCGCCGCAGTGGATTGAGTAAGGTCGGCTGCACTTCGGCATCATGGACATTCTCCAATGACACTTCTGCTGCTACGACATCGTGGGTTGCTGGGTCTACCGCCAAATGCAACTTGCGCCAGACTCGGCGCTTTTCGGCGCCGTGTTTTCTGACCTTCCACTCGCCTTCACCAAACACCTTCA
>NZ_JRJY01000154.1:0-9773 GCF_000801015.1 Aeromonas sp. ZOR0001
CCGCCACTTCGAACGCCTGCTGGATCATCCCCACCTGCGGCCCGTTGCCGTGGGTGACCACCACCTCGTGCCCCTGGGCGATCAGGTCGGCGATGGTGTGCGCCGTGCTCTGCACCGCCTTCATCTGCTCGGGCAGGTTGTTGCCCAGAGCGTTGCCCCCCAGGGCCAGTACGATACGCTGTTTCATCTTGTGCTCTCCGATGATAAGGGTGGGCCGGTGTCATACCGGCTCGGTTGTTCTGTCTATCACTGTGCTGATTGTTGTTCTTGGGCCGTGGCTCCCAGCAGCGGATCAAAGGGCGCTCTGGCCAAAAACTGGCCATGACCACGCCGCCCTAGAAACTCGCCATCGCGAGCGACTATCTCGCCGCGACTGAGGGTCATCCTGATCTGGCCGGGACAATGCATCCCCTCGTAGGGGCTGTAGTCGCCATTGTCGTGCAGGGCGGCGTGGTGGATTTGTGTCTCGCCACGGGGATCCATGATCACCAGATCGGCGTCAGATCCCGGTTGCAGGTTGCCCTTGCGCGGCCAGAGGCCAAACAGGCGCGCCGGATTGGCGCTGGTGAGGGCCACGAAGCGGGATGGCGAGATTCGCCCCCCGAGCACCCCGTGGGCAAACAGCAGCAGCATCCGGTTCTCGACGCCCGGCAAACCGTTGGGGCAGCGGCTGAAATCGCCGCCTGACAGGGTCATGCGCTGGGCGTGGGAGAAGTTGCAGTGATCAGTCGCCACCGTGTCGATGTCGCCAGCTGCGATGCCGACCCACAGCTTGTCCTGCTCGCGGCGTGAGCGCAGCGGCGGGCTGAGCAGATAGTCGACTCCGTTCTCCCGGTAGTAGCAGGAATCATCCAAAAGCAGATATTGCGGGCAGGTCTCCACCCAGACTGGCTGGCCCTGACGGCGCGCCAATTTCAGATACTCCAGCCCCAGTCCGTTGGAGAGGTGGACGATATAGAGCGGGGCATTGCCCGCGAGCCCCGCCAGATTGATCATCCGGGCGATCGCCTCCGCCTCGCACTCCAACGGACGGCTTTGCGGGTGATACCAGGGCTCATGATGGCCAGCGGCGAGCAGTGCCGCACGGCGCGCCGCGATGGCGGCGTCATTTTCGGGATGGACGGTAGCAAGCGCCCCCACCTCCTTGAGGCGGGCCAGGGCGCGCAGCACGTCATGGTCCCCCAGCTTGTACTGGTAGGTGAGGTAGAGCTTGAAGCTGCTGATCCCCTCCTCCTGCACCATGGCGGCCATCTCGTCGAGGATGGCGTCATCCACATGCTGGATCACGCCGTGAAAGCTGTAGTCGATCACCGCCTGATCGGCGGCGTAGTCGTGATAGCGGGCCAGCTGGTGATGCAGATTGCACCGCGCCGGGCCAAATCCCATGTGGTCGATGATGGTGGTGGTGCCACCACAGGCGGCGGCACGGGTACCGCTGAAAAAGTCATCGCAACTGCGGGCAATCCCCACATCGATGTTGAAGTGGGTGTGGACGTCGATGCCACCCGGCATTACATAGCCGCCGCTGGCATCGATCACCTCGGTTTCGCTATCGGGCTGGATAGCGGCGGCGCGCGCGCGGATCACCCCGTTCTCGATCAGCAGATCCTGACGATATTCACCCTGTGCATCGACCAGCACACCGTTTTTGATCAGCCGTTTCATCCCCACCACCTCGAATGCTTTTTGCCTTCAAACAGCAAGGCCCCGCCTCAATGGAGACGGGGCACTTGCAACAGCCGTGCGGCGATGGCAGTCACCACCCGGCAGACCCCTTACTTGTCCAGCTCGGCCAGATAGAGCACGGGGATCACGGCGTACATGGCGGCGCACTTGACCAGATGCTCTTTCCAGGTCTTCTCGTTCGGTGCGTGGGCCTCCGGCTCTTTACCCGGGCCAAAACCGATGACCGGAATGCCGTGGCGACCCATGATGGAGACCCCGTTGGTCGAGAAGGTCCACTTGTCTACCACCGGCTCCTTGTTGAACAGCTCGCGATAAGCCTTGGAGAGGGTTTTGACGGTGATGTGATCCTCTTCCACCTTCCAGGTCGGGAAGTAACACTCGGTCGGGTAGACCAGACCGGTGTAGGCCGGACGGTCGTACTGATACATGGAGACCTCGGCACCGGCGGCTTGCACCGCAGGCAGGGCACGGATCTCGTCGAGCGCACCTTGCCAGGTCTCGCCCCAGGTGAGACGACGGTCGATGGAGACGGCGCAGCTGTCTGCCACGGCGCAGCGGCTTGGCGAAGTGAAGAAGATCTCTGAGACGGTCAGGGTGCCCTTGCCGAGGAAGTCGTCGTTGCCTAGGTTGTGGCTCAGCTCCTGCAGCTCGCCGAGGATGGGGCCCATCTTGAAGATGGCGTTGTCACCGCGCTCCGGCGCAGAGCCGTGGCAGCTCACCCCCTGCACTTCCACACGGATCTCCATGCGGCCACGCTGGCCACGGTAGATCTGGCAGTCGGTCGGTTCGGTACTGACCACAAACTCGGGGCGGATCTTGCTCTGCTCGATGATGTACTGCCAGCAGAGGCCATCGCAATCCTCCTCCTGCACAGTACCGGTTACCAGCAGGGTGTACTGATCTTCCAGTCCCAGATCCTTGATGATCTTGCCCGCATAAACCATGGAGGCCATGCCGCCTTCTTGGTCAGATGCGCCGCGACCGCCGATGATCTCGTGATCTTCCATCCCCTCATAGGGGTCGAAGGTCCAGTTGGCGCGGTTGCCGACACCCACGGTATCGATGTGGGCATCCATGGCGATCAGGTGTGGGCCGTGGCCAATATAACCCAGCACGTTGCCCATGGGGTCGATCTCAACCTTGTCGAAACCAACCTTCTCCATCTCCTGCTTGATGCGCAGCACCACGCGCTCTTCATCGCAGCTCTCGCTCGGGATGGCGATCATGTCGCGCAGGAACTGACTCATTTCGGCCTTGTACTGGTAGGCCTTCTCCAACACCATTTCAAACGGAATTTGCTTGCTCATCGTGATTCTCCATAACAACTGAGAGTGCGCGGCCTGTTCATCGGCAGCGCCCTGTGCCCGTTACCGCGCCACGTTGACGAGGCGCGATCAATGCTTCAATTCGTGTCTCTGCTCTGGCGGGAGAGTTAGTCGCAGGCAGGATGCTTGCCTTCCCACACCACTTCCCGATAGTGGGTCACATCGGTGTCCCCTTCGGTGTTGATGATGAGCACGACCGAGTTGCTATCCAGCCCCAGACGTTCCATCAGTGCCGCGCGATCCGGGTGGTGACGCACCGCCGCCAGCACGCCGGTACCGACCGAGCCGGACTCACCGGAGATGATGCGGGGGTCATTGCCAAGAGGGTTGCCGAGCACTCTCATGCCCAATGCCGACACCTTGTCGTGACAGGAGATGAACTGGGTGGTGCAGCCCCTGAGCAGCGGCCAGCCAAGCGGATTGGGTTCGCCGCAGGCGAGACCGGCCATGATGGTGCGCATATCGCCCCCCACGTTGACCATCTCCCCCGCCACGCCGGAGCGGTAGATGCAGTCGGCCTGATCCGGCTCGACCACGATGCTGTGCAGGTTTTTCGCCCCGAAGCAGTCCACCAGATAACCGAGCACTCCGCCCGCCAGCGCCCCTACCCCGGCCTGCAGCAGCACGTGGGTCGGCTGCTTGATGCCCATATCCTGCATCTGCTCGACCGCTTCGTCGGCCAGGGTGGAGTAACCCTGCATGATCCAGGTCGGGATCTTGGTGTAGCCCTCCCAGGCGGTGTCCTGAACGATGTGCCAACCGCGCTCTTCGGCCATCTTCATGGTCAGGCGCACGGTGTCGTCGTAGTTCATGTCGGTGACGATGCACTCGGCACCGAGATTGAGAATGTGGTCCACCCGCTCCCGGGCCGAGCCCTTGGGCATGTAGACCACCGCATGCTGACCCACCTGCTTGGCGGCCCAGGCGACGCCACGACCGTGGTTGCCATCTGTGGTGGTGGCGAAGGTCATCGGCTCCTTGATGGTGCGCTTGATGAGATCGAAGGAGAAATCCTCGACGGCCACCCCGTATTTTTCACAGAGCAGGTTGGCAATGGCATAGACGCCACCCAGCATCTTGAAGGCATTGAGGCCAAAGCGTTTTGACTCATCCTTGACCAGAATATTTTTTACCCCGATATAGGCGGCCAGATCTTTCAGGTCGCACAGGGGAGTCGGTTCATAACCGGCCAGTTTCTTATGAAAGGCACGGGCCTTTTGTGCTTCGGCGCGAGAAAACAGGGGAGATGGATCACCGGTAAAAAAACGGTTATCGGCAATATCCATCTTCAGAGAAAATTGGGACATGCGTACCTCATCCAGATTATGGGGTCGGGAGCCATCTCACCGGGAAATCCGATATTCAGATGCCACGGGGAGAAAACTCGAAATAATGGGTTCGACAGCGTGGGCAGGATGAATATTCACCCTGCCCTGCCGTTATTTATTTCACCCGCTTTTGCGCCTCTTTAATCAGATTTTCCAGGGTTTCTGCCGGGGCGGAGAATTTACGGGCCATGATCATGGCGGCGATAATATAGGGCTTCCAGCTCGCCTCTTTGTAAGTGGCGATACGGTATTTCTCGAATACCCCTTCGGTTACTTCCCCTTCCTTGCAGGAGACACCGGAAATATCGGCGGGCAGGCAGTGCATATAGAGCGCCTCGCCCCCCTTGGTGAGCTTCATCATCTCCTCGGTGCAGTGCCAATCCTTGTGCTTGGCGTTCTGCTCAAGGCAGTGTTTCTCCAGCTCCTTGAGGCCGGCGTGGTCATTGGCACGCAGCAACTCGGTGCGCTGCTCCATCACCTTGTAGGGGGCCCAGGACTTGGGATAGACGATATCCGCATCCTTGAACGCCTCTTCCATGGAGGTGACCTGGCGGAAGCTGCCACCGGATGCCTTGGCATTCTCCTTGGCCACTTCGATCACATCCGGGATCAGGTCATACCCCTCCGGGTGGGCCAGGGTCACGTCCATACCGAAACGGGTCATCAAGCCGATGATGCCCTGGGGCACGGAGAGCGGCTTGCCGTAGCTCGGGGAGTAGGCCCAGGTCATCGCAATCTTTTTGCCCTTGAGGCTCTCCAGACTGCCGAAGTGCTCCTGTAACCAGGCGAGATCAGCCATGGACTGAGTCGGGTGATCAATGTCGCACTGCAGGTTGACCAGCGCCGGACGCTGGGGCAGTACCCCCTTCTCGAACCCTTCATCCAGTGCGGCGCCCACTTCGCGCATATAGGCGTTGCCGGCACCGAGGAACATGTCGTCACGGATCCCGATGGCATCGGCACAGAAGGAGATCATGTTGGCGGTTTCACGGACGGTTTCGCCGTGGGCGATCTGGGATTTGCCCTCGTCCAGATCCTGCTGGGCCAGACCGAGCAGGTTCAGGGCAGAGGCGTAAGAGAAGCGGGTTCGGGTGGAGTTATCGCGGAAAACCGAGATACCGAGCCCGCTGTTAAACAGTTTGGTGCAGATATTTTCGGCGCGCAGGGTCTTGAGTGATTCGGCCAGTTTCAATACCAGCTCCAGCTCCTGAGGCGTTTGCTCCCAGGTCAGCAGAAAATCTTTTTCATGCAAGTTGGATTTGAGTGCTCTGATCTCTTTGATTAATTCGTTAACTGCTTTCATCGTTCGCCCCAATCATTGGATGAGATATGGATAGCTCCCCTTTCACTCACGATGTCACCAGCATCCCGGTTGTGGGTGAGCGCGTCGGTTAGCGTCGATATGAGGCAATCAATAACCGTGCCAAACCAATAAAATGCAGGAAGATATTAATAAATGACGAAAGTGTGTGATGCCACCCACAAAATCAGTGGCTATTTCAGCGGTTTATTCCATAAAAGGATGGATAGGGTGGCCAAGCGATAAAATAGCCGGGTGATAATAATCAGAGGCGATATCTCGGCATCGGTGAGAATTATCATCAAAGGTCAGTTTCAGGGGCTGAAATGATATCAGTGGGGCTGTCGTTATCATTATGATAATGCCCGCAGTACCTTTTCTCTTGGAATGATCTCTCCAGCGTTGACACTGCTGCTATCTCGCCTCCCCTGCACTCCCGTATCACCTCTCTCCTTATCTTCCGGCCACATTGCTGGGCGCGGTTGGCCCAAGGTGCTAACGTGAATACGCCAGCTGCGCATCTGTCTCGGATGCTCAGGAGAGGCCGACGTTCATGACCGCAACTGCGCGGATGAACCTGCATGACTTACATCTTTGAGGGATTATCTATGTCCAGGAATGCTGCTCTGCTCATCACCCTGACCCTGCTCGGTATAGCCCCAGCCCACGCCATCAGTGCCAAATATGCCGAGCAACTGGAGCGATCCGGTTGTACCCAGGTTACCGAGGCGCAGGGCTGTGACATTCACAAAACCAAAGCGGAAAATGCCAAGGCGGGATTTGGCACGGCCGCCCCGGCCGCGAAGGGCGGTCTGAATCTGAGCTATGAGCAGAAGCTGGAGCACTCGGGCTGCACTCAGGTGAGCGAGCTCAATGGCTGCGATATCAACAAAACCAAGGCTGAGAACGCGGCTGCCAGTGTTGGCAATGCTCCGGCCGCGGCAACCAGCGCCAGCCCCTATGCGGGCAACTGGATCGCCACCTTCCCCCAAACCGGCGCCACCGTGGCCAATATCCGCATCGATGGCAAGGATCAGGTGTGGGTCAACGACAAGAAGGTCAATGCCAAGAAATCCGATGGCGCGCTGGTGTTCAAGGATGGCATGGTCATCTACACCATTCAGGGTGATCGCCGCATCAAGGGTGAAGACGGCTGGGTCGATAATGATGCCGGCACCAAGGGGCCCATCAACGCCAAGTAAGCAGCTGACCACGAAATGACGGGGAGCGCGGGCACCCCGTTTCACCCCTGATTGCCCATCGCGTCCAATGACCAGCTCCGCCAGTGAGGGGCCAGAATCAATACCTCCTGCTCCAGCCAAGTCCCGTCTGTGATCAGTTTATCGAGCCAGGGAACGCCTGCCAACGCGCCATGACCATCGACCTGATCAGTCTGCGTCGTCACACGCCAGGGCACCTTGCCACTGTCCGTCGCAAATGTGCGAACAGGGCGGGCATAGTGCTCCAGATAAGGTTGCAGCTCACAGGGAAGCCAGAGCATGGCCGGTCGATTTAGCTCGCGCGCCAGCTCGATGGCAATATCGATACCCCGTTGATCGAGATCGCCAAAATGGGCCCACTGCACGCCCGCAGGCAGCAGCGGGACAAGCTGTTTGGCCAGGGTAGTATTGCGACCGGGGGCAAAGAGCAGCAGTTGCCCGGGTTGCAGCGGGTAGTCGACAAAGGCACCCTTGTTCTCCACCGTAATGACCCGCTCCCCTTGCCAGCCGATGGCAGCCAGCGTGCCCAAAACCCGCTCCGGCAACGCCAACTCCCCCAGCAGCGCCATTATTGCCGTCATATCGTGCTGCTGACCGTGCAGATCGACCATTGAGAGCGGTTCGAGGGTACGGATGCGGATCACCTCATCCTGCGTGAGCGACAAGTCCGCAAGCTGTGGCGCGGCGAGGGATGCTGATCGCGAATGCTTGCTGTCCCCATGCCAGAGGGCATAAAAGCAGGCCTGATTGAGCCGTGCAGGCAAACTCACTCCCAGACGTTGCAGCTGCTCCCCCTTGTCCGGTTCGGGGGGCGCAGCCCGTGCCAGTTGTCCGGTCAGAAGAGTCCGCCCCGCGTCGGTCAATATATGACGGGAACTGCGCCCAACTGACTCGACTCCGCCCACAGCCTGCAGCAACTCCTTCAACTCGCGGCCATGCCGACTCTCAAGGGAGCAGCCCTTCTCGTTCTGGCTATCGAGCAACCGTGCACACAAATCCTGTACCCGCATCTCATCAAACAGCGACATCCTCACCTCTCCATGTAGCTTCATATGACGAAGTAGAGGTGATTTTCCCTGTCATTACCGTGACCGGCTTCGCAAGCGGTTCTTATCAGCCCCGCCATGCATGGCCCGTACTGGTAAACCCGCTACAAAGGGCGCAAGCTGGTTTGATATTGAGATACGCTGCGCTCTTCGCGGCACGACAACGCGACACCCGCTTTCACAAGGGCTTGCCATGACCGACGCCACAGACCCCTCGCCATCCTCTTCCTGGCATCTTTCAGATATCCGCGAGCTGGCGCACCTGCTGACTCTGGCGCTGCCCGCCGCGGTAGAGATCACCGAAGCAGTACATCAGGCGGTGCTAAGCGGTATGGGTCTCAAGGGGCGGGATGAGGGGAAGACAACCGGGATCACCGGGCTGGTCTACAAGGGGGTACATGGCGCCGCCAACAACCTAAGCAGCGGCATCAACCAACTGCTCAGCCGCCTGCCAGCCACTCCGCCGCCCCACCAGATCCCCGAGACCCCGAAACGTGCGGCCCTGATCGCCACACTCAACGGCGTGTTGGGGGACAAGCTGGTCGAGCACCACAATGCTCTCGCCACCCCCATGACCCTGCGCTATCAGGGCAAGCCCCTCGATTGGCAAGCGATGCCGGAGGATCTACCCCGCGAGGGACGGGTGCTGCTGATGATCCATGGCCTCTGCATGAACGATCTGCAGTGGCAGACCGAGCATCAAGGCAAGCCGGTCAATCACGGAGAGCAACTTGCCAACGTGCTTGGCTATCAGCCTCTTTACCTGCGCTACAACTCGGGCCTGCCCATCGCACAAAACGGACAGGCGCTGGCCCTGCTGCTGGAGCAGTTGCTCGCCCACTGGCCGGGAGAGCTCAAAGAGATAACGATAATGGGCTACAGCATGGGGGGACTGGTTGCCCGCAGCGCCCGCCACCATGCCGGCGTGGCCGGGCTCACCTGGCCTGCGCACCTTGCCAACCTGATATTTCTCGGCACACCACACCACGGCGCGCCGCTCGAACACGCCGGTCACTGGCTGGAGCAGTTGCTGCCCGCCACCGCATACAGCGAACCCTTCGTCAGGCTGGCGCGGCTGCGCAGTGCAGGCATCAGGGATCTGCGCCACGGCAAGGTGAGCGATACCGTTGCACGGCCGGATCCCGCCGTCCCCTCACAGGATCCTCGCACGCCACTCCCCTTGCCCTGTGGCGTCAACTGTTATGCCATCGCCGCGACCACTGCCGCCAAGCGCAGCCTGCTGGCCGACCGGCTGATTGGCGATGGACTGGTGCCCCTTCGTAGCGCCCTCGGTCAGCACAACGAAGCGCGCCATCAGCTGGCTTTTCTTCCTGCCCATACCCTGATTGTCTATCGCACCAGCCATATGGCCCTACTCACCAACCCGCAAGTGGGCCAGCAACTGCTGCGCTGGCTCAGCCCAACGGGCGGCCTCTTCTGCTGCACAGCCCGAAACACCGCCTGACTGACCAACCCGGTGGTCATTCGTTCTTCCATCGCATAACCCACTATCTCACAGGTAAACACATCCTTGAGACCAGCCAGATAAAGCCAGCCTTCGTCGGTGGCGATATAGGTGATATCACCGGTCCAGACTTCGTTGGGCTTCGTCGGCGCAAAGACCTGACCAAGGAGATTCTCCGCCACAGGCAGGGAATGAGCAGAATGGGTTGTCGTCTTGAATTTGCGCTTTTGTTTGCAAGACAACCCCATTTCGCGGCGCAATCGCCCAATCCGGTCCCGTCCAGCGTAAAATCCTTCGGCGGCCAACTCAGCTTGTAAACGCGCAGCGCCATAGGTCTGGCGCGTCTTGCTGTGAGCAGCCCTAATGGGATGGTCTGCTCCATCCAACCCGCTATGCTGGAGCC
>NZ_JRJY01000164.1:0-76634 GCF_000801015.1 Aeromonas sp. ZOR0001
CAGCCGTGGTAGCCACAAACGGCTACCCGCTCGCGGCCTGTGACCGCACGGGAGAGCCTGATACAGGCTGAGGTGGCATCAGTCCCGTTTTTGCCAAAGCGAACCATTTCGGCGCAGGGGATGAGCTCAATGAGCTGTTCAGCGACTTCGGTTTCCAGCCGGTGAGGAAGGGAGAAGATCGAGCCCAGATTGAGCTGTTCCATTACCGCTTCATTCACATCCGGATCACAATATCCAAGACTGATGGCCAACAGGCCGCTGGCGAAATCAAGATACTCGTTGCCATCTACATCCCAGACATGTGCACCTTTGCCGCGCTCGATAAAGAGTGGGGCGGCGCCATAGGGAAAACAGAGGCGGCTTTTGGAGAAGGTTTGGGAGCCGAGTGGAATGCTCTGTTCCGCCCGAACCGAGAGAGCAAGTGAATGTTGATAACGTGGGGTCATATGTGATTCTCCTTGGCTAGCGAATTAGCCAATCCTTCGTTGCGTTGGTGCCGGGTATTCAGTGTTGCCAACTCCGGCTGCTGCGCCAGCAGGTCGAGGATATCGTCGGTCGTAAAGGTTGGGTTGGCAGGATAGAGAGCCTGATAAATGCGCTCCACCAGCTCAAAATCGGCAGGCTCATCGACAGTCCAGCGCAGGTGGGCCAGCGAAGGCGAGCGCTGCAGTTCGCCGATAGAAAACTGTTCGGAATGACAGCGAACGTAATAGGTGACATGTTCCCGCTCGGTCTGCGTGGCGGCCTTTTCCTGCAAGGTTGCCAGAGTCGCTCCACTCATGATCTCGGCATCCAGCCCATCCGGATAACTGGGATTGCCGCAGTTGCTGCTGTAGTCGAACTTGCCCGAGAGATGGAGGGCTATCAGCTCGTCTATTACCATAGGGTCAGCCAGTGGGCAGTCACCGGTGAGACGTACAACATGGGTCGGACTGTAGGGTTGGGCCGCCAGATAGAAACGCAGCAACACATCGTCAAGAGGACCGCAGAAACAGGGGATATTCAACCTCTCGCACAGCTCGGCAATGGCGCGATCTTCCGACTGATCGCTGGTGGCAACCAACAGTTTATCCAGCAGCTTGCTCTGTTGCAGCCGTTCAATCTGCCTTGCCAGCATGGGTTCGCCCAGCAGTTCCTTTAGTACCTTGTTGGGCAGGCGGGAAGAACTGGTTCTGGCCTGCAGAATACCCAAGATCATCGTGTTCTCCAGAGTCCGGGGTTGATAAGTTCCTGTTCCATAGACGCCAGGTGTGCGATATCGGCCTCGTAGCACTCGTGCTGTACTTGACTGGCCGCAACGATGGCGGTCAGCTCTTGGGCATGACAAACACCGACAACAAAGCGGCTCACCTGTGGTAGGGCTGTCATGATGGAGAGGGCTCTGCCAAGCGGGGCCATCGAGGGATGCCAGTGGTCAAACCGTTCAAGTGCGGTAGCGAAACGCTGAAAATAGTCAGGTCGCTGCGCTGGTTGCATCAATAACAGACCCTGTAAAAAGAGCGAGCGAACATGGATTTCACACCCCATATCTACCAGTTTGTCGAGCCATCCAGTGCGTAAAAAGCGTTGATCGAGCAAATTGGCAGGTAATTGCACCAGTTCCAGAGGATAGCCAGCTGCGCTCCAGGTATCGAGCTCCTCCGGGGAGTAGACGGAGATCCCGAGTTTTCCGATCGCGCCCTGTTGCTGCAAATCGGTGAGTAACTCGAACAAGGCAGGTGAGGCATCTTGGCTACGGTGCAGCAGCAAACCATCGAGCCGTTTTCGCCCCAGCCAATGCAAGCTGTTGTTTAGCGCTGCCTTAACATCGGACAGCGGTAGCCCTGGTGCCAGCTTGTCGATGAGAGTGAAGTCGGTGATATCTCTTTGCCCCAGCCTCTGTTCGGCATTGCCATAGGCCTGCGCCGTATCCAGGGTATCGATACCTGCATGACGAGCCAACGCAATGATCGTGTCGAGTTCCTCATCACTGACTTGTCCGTCGTGATTGCTGATCCCGTAATCCAGACCGAATTGCACCGTGCCCAGAGCTAGTCGCATAGTGCCTGCTCCAGCACATCTACGACCTGTTGCTGCTCTGAGTGTGTCAGAGCCGGGAACAGCGGAAGGGAGATTGCACCCTGATAGTAGGCTTGCGCGCCCGGATAGGCAGCCGGATCATGTCCCAGACCACGGTAGTAGGGCTGGGCTGGGATAGGAATATAGTGAACGTTGGCGCCAATACCGGCAGCACGCAGCCGGGCAAATACCTGATCGCGTTTAGCTACTTGGATGACATAGAGGTGATAACCGCTCTGGCGGTGATTACTCTGCTGCAACGGCTGGACTGGCAAGGGTGATAACAGCGCGTCATATCGCCTGGCAAGGTCACGTCGCTGGGTAATGAACTGATCAAGACGGCTCAACTGACTCAGCCCGAGTGCCGCCTGAATATCGGTCAAGCGATAGTTGAAGCCCAGAAGTTGTTGCTCGTAATACCACTCTCCGGGGGAGGGCATGAGCAGCGCTTGTGGATCTCGAGTGATTCCATGGCTGCGATAGAGTCGCAATTTGTCGGCCAGCACCTGATCCCGAGTGGTGACAGCGCCTCCTTCTGCGGTCGTAATCGGTTTGACCGGATGAAAGCTGAAGACCGTCATATCGCTGTGACGGCAACTACCGATAGGTGACCCCTGATAGTGGGCACCCAGTGCATGGCAGGCATCCTCGATCAGAACGATTCCGAACTGGCGACAGAGCGCACCGATCTCTTCGAGATCGCAGGGCTGTCCGGCCAGATGTACAGCAATCAGCGCTTTTGGAAGGGAGTGGGTGCGCACAGCTTGCTGCAGTTTCTTATCCAGTGCCACTACATCGAGGTTACCGGTAGCAGGGTCAACGTCGACAAAATCAACGTTGGCATTGCAGTAGCGAACGCAGTTCGCCGAGGCAACAAAACTGACCGCAGAAACCCAAACTGTATCTTTGGCGCCAATATCCAGTACTGCGCAGGCCAGATGAAGCGCAGTGGTGCCGTTACTGCAAGCAACCGCATGCGGCACTTGGCAGTAATCGGCCAGTCCTTGCTCGAAGGCAGGAACGGCTTGGCCTTGGGTCAGATATTCAGATTTCAGTACGGCAACGACGGCCTCAATATCGGCATCGCTGATCGATTGGCGGCCATAAGGGATCATTCGGACAGCACCTGCTGGTTCATGCTCTGTAGTTCGGCTATCGACAGAAAGTGCTGATTATTTAGGGAATTGTATTCAAAACCTGGAGCGACCAGCGTGGCCGTTTCACCCAGAGCATTAATGCTGAAATCATTGTTGCAGCTATTGAAGCTGATGCTGGGGGCAATCACGTAGTAGTCGCTGAACTCATAGGTGTGGAAAGAGTCGTCTGCCGGGCACATTACCTCGTGGAGCTTCTCCCCGGGGCGGATCCCGATGATCTCCTGTTTGAGGGCTGGTGCCATGGCCGCCGCCAGATCGGTGATCCTGACCGACGGTATTTTTGGTACGAACAACTCGCCGCCACGCATGCGCTGGAAATTGCTGAGGACAAAATCCACCCCTTGCTGCAAGGTCAACCAGAAGCGGGTCATCTCTGGATGAGTGATGGGAATCGTATTAGCACCGCTCTTGATCAGATTATCAAAGAAGGGAACTACCGAGCCCCGTGAACCGACGACGTTGCCATAACGCACGACCGAGAAGATGGTTGGATTCTTGCCCGCCATATTGTTGGCGGCGATAAAGAGTTTGTCAGAACAGAGCTTGGTGGCGCCGTAAAGGTTGATCGGGTTGGCGGCTTTGTCTGTTGATAGTGCGATAACCTTTTGGACACCATTGTTAAGTGCGGCCTTGATGACGTTCTCGGCCCCCCCAACGTTGGTTTTGATGCACTCCATCGGGTTGTATTCAGCGGCGGGGACTTGCTTGAGCGCCGCGGCATGCACCACGAAATCGACATCGCGCATCGCCATGTCGAGGCGTTCGCCATCGCGAACATCGCCGATAAAGTAGCGCATGCAGGGGTCATTGAAATGCTGCTGCATTTCAAACTGCTTGAGTTCATCACGGGAGTAGACGATCAGTCGTGCCGGTTGGTAGCGGGATAGCACGGTTGCAATAAATTTTTTGCCAAATGATCCGGTGCCACCGGTAACGAGAAGTGTTTTTCCATTAAACATGACGGTGTCCCACAATGAGGTTTGGTATCTATAGAATTTTAAAGCACTTTTTATGCCATTTGCAGACGTATATTGGCAGGTGTGATCTGAATGGCTGTTTTTTGGCTACTTGTCACCACGCATGGTGCTAGCGCTGGCGAGTGTGCGGCATATATCCTCCACCGCATTGAGGGCTCTTGGGGTGAATCGGTGCAGTTCATCGGAGTTGACCAGCATCAGTCGGTGATGTTTAACCGCATCAAGGTTTGGCCACTGCTGCCAGTGACGCAGGGCGTCAGGATCTTGACTCCCGGCCAGGATCAGCGCGGGGTTGGCTCTGATCACCTGTTCCATGTCCACTTGAGGGTAGGGGGTCTTGGCATTCGCCATGACGTTGATCCCGCCGCAGAGCTCGATGGCCTGAGCGGGCCAGGCGTTGCCGCTCACGCTGGTGAGCGGCGGGTACCAGAGCTGGTAGAACACCTTGACGCCGGTTGGTTGGCCATAGCGCTGTTGCAGGGAATGCAGGCGTGCCAGATAGCGATCGGCGGCTTCGTCGGCGCTCTTTTCCACCCTCAGCAATTTGCCGAGAGCCCGCATCTCGGTAGCCAGCGAGGCAAAATCGGTGGGCTCCGAGTAGAAGATCGGGATCCCGAGCTGTTCCAGCGGGGCCAGCATCCGTGACTGGGCCGATCGCCAGCCGAGAATGAGATCCGGCTTTTGTGCCAGCACCGCCTCGACGTTGATGCTGCGATAATTGGCTACTTTGGGCTTAGTTTTGACCTCGGGGGGATAGTCTGAGGCATCGTCGATGGCCACCAGTTTGTCACCGGCGCCGATGTCATAAAGCAGCTCGGTCAGGTGGGGCACCACGCTCACCACCCGGCTCGGGGTCGCCGCCAGAAGCACACCGGGTAACCAGGCAGCCAGCACGCAGGACAGCCAGATAGGCAATCGCAACCATCTAGCCATGAAATAACCCCGCCACCGTGACAACCAGCGCCAGCATCAACCAGCCCCAGCCCATTGCTTGCAGAATATTGAGTACCTTGCGTGGTGACTCGCCATCGGGGTCACCACTGTTGCCAAGTACCGGCCAGCGTTGCAAGGTTCCATGATAGTAGCGAGGGCCACCAAGGCGGCTCTGGCACTTGTCAGCAAGTAGCGTCAGCAGCATCCCCATGGCGGGATAGGGCCAGAGCGCACCATCGCGCAGCAGCTGGGTGGCCTGCTGGAGCCGTGGTAGCAGGAGCGGCAACCCCAGCAGCAGGATGGTAGGGGCATTGAGTCCCTGATAGAGGGCGCTGGCGGCACGGCCAAAGTAGCCAAAGGCGGGGTCTTTGCGACTCCAGCTCTGGTTCATCAGCTGCACCAGCCGCCAGAGCAGGGCGCCCTGTACGCCAGCCAGAGCAAATCCCAGCAGCGGGCCAGCCCATTGGCCGACCAGACGCAGGGCGCAGCTCTCCGTCACCGCTTTGGCGAGCCCCATGGCCGAGAGTTTACCGGTCTCCCGTTTGAGCCAGGGGGCAGCCTGCAATCTTGCCAGCGGCAGGGTCTCCTGGGTGGCGAGCGAGCGGGTGGCATGGGCGAGTTCGCGCAGTGGACGGGATTCGAGCATCAGCAGCAGGAACAGCAGGTCGAAGAGCGGCTCGCTCAGGGCAAGATTGCGCAGCGACCAGAGCCCGGCGGCGCAGGGTACCCATACCACCAGCATCGCCAACATACCAGCTTGTACCTGCTGGCGTGGCGTGCCATCGGCCCTGTGTACCTTGTGCCCCAGCCGGGTCAGCAGGGTCGTGACGGCCGAAAGACGCAGATGGGATGGCCACGGGATCACCGCCTCCAGCAGGGCAGCCCCCACCAGAATGGCCGCCGTCGTCGAGAGGAGGGCGTCGGCCATCAAATCAAGCGAGCCGGTCTCGATCACAGCTTGCCGAGCATCTTGATAATCACTTCGGCGGAGTGTTTACCCGCGACTTCAATAAAGGCGTCGAAGGATTCAACCTGTTCCTTGCCAGCGATATCGGACATGGCGCGCACCACCAGATAGGGCACTTTGAACATGTGGCACACCTGACCGATCGCGGCACCTTCCATCTCGACCGCCAGCATCTGCGGGAAGTCGGCGCGAGCCTTGGCGATGGCGTCCGGTTTGCACATGAACTGATCGCCGGTGCAGATAAGGCCGACCTTGGTCTGGTGCTTGCCCTGCTCGGCAATGCAATCCTGAGCGACCGCGATGAGCTTCTCGTCGCAGGGGAAGGCGGCGGGTTGCTGCGCCATCTGGCCCATCTCGTAACCAAAGGCGGTCACGTCGACATCGTGGAAACGCATCTCGCTGGCGATCACCACATCACCGATATGCAGGTCTTGGGCAAAGCCGCCCGCAGAGCCGGTATTGATGACGCAGTCGGGGGCGAATTTTTCCAGCAGCAGGCTGGTGGCCACGCTGGCGGCGACCTTACCGATACCGGAGCGGGTCAGGATCACCTCTTTGCCTGCCAGCATCCCTTGATAAAACTCGCAGCCGCCCAGTTGCAGGGTGGTGGGGTTACTCATCTGGCTGCGCAGCAGGGCTACTTCTTGCTCCATGGCGCCGATAATACCTACTTTCATTGCTGACCTCGTCTTGATAGCCGTGTGGCTGAATTTAAGTTGCTGTAGATCATAACAAAAGATGGCGTCGGCGCCGAGAGGCGCAAGCGAAAGGAGAGATGAAACGCGGCGCTCCATATGGGAGCGCAGCAGGTGACAAAAAGCATTGATGAGGCAGGGAGAAGGCCTTTAGCCGAGCGCGGTATCGAGGGTCATCATCAGGGCAAAGCCTGCCATCAGGCCGAGGGTGGCATAGGTCTGGTGACCGTTGCGGTGGGTCTCAGGGATCACCTCGTGCGAGACCACAAACAGCATGGCGCCGGCGGCGAGCCCCAGTCCGATGGGATAGGCGATGGCAAGGCCGCTGGAGAGCCCGACCCCGAGCAGGGCGCCAACCGGTTCGAGCAGGCCGCTGGCGATGGCAACCAGCACCGCCACCGAGGGGCGAAAACCGGCAGCGCACATGGCCAGCGCCACCGCCAATCCCTCCGGAATATCCTGCAGTGCGATGGCAGTGGTAAGCGGCAGCCCCACCGACATATCCCCCTGCGAGAAGCTCACCCCGATGGCCATCCCCTCCGGCAGGTTGTGCAGGGCGATGGCAAAGACGAACAGCCAGACCCGGGAGCAGCTCTCATGGCCGGGGCCGCAGGGGCCGGTTTTGTCATGCTCGTGCGGGGTGAACTGATCCAGTCCCAGCATCAACAGTACCCCGAGGGTCATGCCGACCACCACCACGGCGGCGGCGCTAAAGCCGTTGCCGGTGATCCCCTCGGCGGCCTCCAGCCCAGGCAGCAGCAGGGAGAAGGCACTGGCCGCCAGCATCATGCCGGCGGCAAAGCCCAGCATGGTGTCCTCTACCTTTTGCGGCACCGAGCGCAGAAACAGGGCGGGCAGGGCGCCGATGGCGGTGGCGGCAAACCCGGCGGCACCACCGACAAGGCCGTAGCGCACGCCGCTGGTTACCTCGCCGGTAGCGAGCATGATGAGACTCTGCAACAGCAGCAACAAGACGGCAGCCAGCGCGATAAATAGGCCGAGAGCAGTGAGCGGGCGACTTTGCATCTGGCTGCGCAGTTGCTGTGACCAGGATAACGGAGGAAGAGCTGAGAGATGGTCCATGGCATGGCCTCGAGTGTGCAAAGTGGATGGTGGCATTACATCCACTTGGCCGCCCCTTGTCTATGTCTGCAAGGCGATTGCCGCTATCGAAAAATGGCGTCAGGTGAATATGAAGTTTTTTGTGATCCGGCTCCGATTGTTGGTTTTGTTAAGTTGCTTTTAATTTTTAAAGAAAAGTGAGGGCGTGGTCGCTTTGTGCTAGAGTGCGCGCCTTTGCGGAACTCTACCTTCCCGGTGTTCTGCATTTTTTCCCGTCAGGAAGGTCCGGGGATTTGCTCATAGGGACGTGATCGCCACACTCCATTCGCCTGTCAGCAGTAGAGGATCACCCGCCACTATGTTTTACAAGAATCTCTCCATCGGCAAAAAGATTGCCGTGGTTTTTGCGGTCATTGCCGCAGTCAACGTTCTCTTCGGTGTTTTTCTCTCCAGCGAATTGCGCGGTGTGCGTGATCGGGTGCTGAACTTTACCGACTCTACGCTGCCGAGTGTCCTGTCGGTTGAAACCCTGCTCTATGACGTCTCCTATGTCCGTCGTGCCCAGTTCGCCTTGCTGATGGTGAACGATGCCGCTGATCTGCAGGCTCGCCGCAGCCGGATCCAGCAGAATATCCAGAAAGTAGACAACGCATTTCACGCCTATGAGGCGACCGTCGGTGCTGATCATGAGCGTCAGGTGTTTAATCAGGCCAAACAACAGTGGCTCAGTTACCAAGGTGCAGTGAACGAGTTTGATCAACTGCTGGTACAAGGACAACAAGAGCAAGCCAAGGCACAGTTATTTGCCTCGAATGCGGCTTTTGGATCTTTGGAGCGGGCTGTTAATGCTCTGATCGATGTGAACCTCGGTTTTGTGAAGGAAAACCGCAGCAGCTTGCTTGGCAGCGTCAGCATGGTGACCACTTTCGCCATGGTGAGCATTGGTGCTCTGCTGGTGTTCATGGTGGTGATGACCTGGTTCCTGACCCGCCAGATCTGCCTGCCGCTGCAAGCGGTAGTGGCTCAGGCCAACGCCATTGCCGCCGGCGATCTGACTCATCAGCTGGAGCGTCAGCATATCGGCCGCGACGAGCTTGGCATGCTGGCCAAAGCTTCCCTCAAGATGCAGGACAACCTGCGTGGTCTGATTGAAGAGGTGGTGGCTGCGGTTACCCAGTTGGGGGCGGCGATTGACGAAGTGAGTGCGGTTTCCGAACAGTCTGCCAAGGGTATTCAGAGCCAGCAGCAAGAGATTTCGCTGGTGGCGACAGCCATGACCCAGATGAAGGCGACCGTTGCTGATGTGGCGGGCAATACAGAGCACACCTCTGAGTCTGCCAGTGCAGCTAATACCTTGGCCCGCAAAGGCAACCAGGATGTGCAGCGTTCGCTGGTGGCGATCACCCGTGTGGCTGAAGAGATTGAGCAGGCTGGCACGCTGGTGGCCGAACTGGAGCGTGAATCCGCCCAGATTAACGTAGTGGTCGATGTTATTCGCAGCATTGCCGATCAGACCAATCTGTTGGCTCTCAATGCCGCCATTGAGGCAGCCCGTGCCGGTGAACAGGGCCGTGGCTTTGCGGTGGTTGCCGATGAGGTGCGCACCCTGGCGGGCCGCACCCAGGCCTCTACCGGCGAGATCGTCGCCATCATCGAAACCCTGCAGTCTCGCGCCAATCAGGCCAAAGAGGTGACCGGGCTGAGCTGTGACATGATCCGTCAGTGCGTCACCCAAAGCGAGCAGACCGGCACCGGTATCCAGCAGATCGAAGAGGCTGTCGCCCAGATTGCCGATATGGCGATCCAGATTGCCAGCGCCTGTGGTGAGCAGGATGCGGTGTCTGATGAGCTGGGTCGCAATGTTGAGCGGATCAACGAATCCGCCAATGAGGTGGCGCAGGGGGCGGATCATACTGCCCGCGCCTGTCTGGAACTGAGCCAGCTGGCGGTGGGTCTGAAGCAGACTATCGGTCGCTTCCGCCTCGCCTGATAAAAAGGCTGGCGTACGCCGGCCTCTTCATTCAGAAAACTCGGGGGCTTTGCTTGCTCTCACGACACCCGGCCATGTGCCGGGTGTTTTTTTATCTGGCGATGGGGACGAGGCCAGATGGTCGGGGTTCTTCGCAAGGGGATGAAGGTCAGGGCAACAAACAGGGGGCAGATGATTATCCCGGCCTGTGCGCGGTGATATTCAAGAAGGTTGGTTAAGGCGTATTTGCTAACGAGAGAAGGGCGACGAACGGTTTTGGAGATGGGAACCGGGGCGAGCGGTTGGGGTGTGCGCTACGGGGAAGAAGAGCATAAGCAGTTGGTTGGAATGCCCGAACAGGGCATATCGCAGCAATAAAAAAACCGGCTTGCGCCGGTTTTTTTATCTGTCTGCTCGAAGGCTGGCTTATTTAGCCAGAGACTCCGGCAGCTCTTCACGGATCTTGCCGAGCATCTCTTTCAAGACGCGCGGGTTGGCAACCACGATGTTGCCGGAGTTTTCGTAGTTGTGACCACCTACGAAGTCGGTGACGATGGCACCAGCTTCTTTGGCCAGCAGTTCACCGGCAGCGGTGTCCCAGGGCTTGAGGCCGATTTCCCAGAAACCGTCGACACGACCGGCAGCCACGTAGGCCAGATCCAGTGCGGCAGAGCCGGAGCGGCGGATGTCGGCACACTCGATGAACATGCTCTGGAACATCTTCAGGTAGGACTCGATGTGGTGCTTTTGCTTGTAGGGGAAACCTGTGGCCAGTACGGTGCCAGCCAGCTCTTTGGCTTTGCCGACACGGATACGGTAGCCGTTCAGCTGGGCGCCGCTACCACGAGTAGCAGTAAACAGTTCGTCACGGATGGGATCGTAAACAACGGCTTGTTCGGTTTTGCCTTTTACGCGCAGGGCGATGGAAACGGCAAAGTGCGGAATGCCTTTGACAAGGTTGGTCGTGCCATCCAGTGGGTCAATGATCCATTGGTAGTCCGGATTGGTACCGGCAATCTCACCAGACTCTTCAGCAACAATGCTGTGCTCCGGGTAAGATTTTTTGATGGTGTGAATGATGGCCGCTTCGGCTTCACGGTCAACGTTGGTCACGAAGTCATTGCTGCCTTTTTGGATAGCCTCAATGTTCTCAGGCTGGGAGAAGGCTTTTACTACAACTTGACCGGCGTTGCGCGCAGCGCGCACGGCGATATTCAGCATCGGATGCATAGGTTCACCACTGGATGTTAAAGAACGGGGGATAAAAGGACGCGGTATGATACCAGTATTTTGTGCGATGGCAACTGTTATCCCCCTACGACCAATTGATTACCACTGCCAGATTTGACGGCTCCAATATAGACCAGATCTGCGCTAGTCTTATCCCAGCAGCCGGATACAGGCTGTCATGAGCATAGGGATGTGAACCATGAATTTGTCATTAGTGAGTCAGAACGTGTCAGCGGCCAGCGAGGGACTGTTGGCCATCTTGCGGTCATCACCCGAATATGGTGATCACTTTGCCCACATCACCGTGACCCCCCTGGCCCAGTGGCAACCGGCCAAGACGGAGGCGGCGATCCTGCTGATCGACGGCGATGCGCCCTGGCAGGATGCCGGATTTGCCCGGGGAGAGGATGAGACGATCGGTTTGCCGGTCTTGCCGCTGTTGATCCGCAAGGGAGACAAGGAGCTGACGGTCTGCGGGCCGGATGTGCGTGACCCCCGTTTCTATTTTGTCTCAAACGACATCGTGCTGGATGAGTCGGAGCTGGCCGAGCCTGCCTGCAGCCGGGTGCTGTTGCGCAAGCTGGAGTCCTACTTCCCGCTGCTTTCCCGCCTGATCATGCTGCGCCAGCGCAAGCCGGTCGCCGTGATTAACTAATATCAACTATTGCCAGAGAGCACCAGCGGCGCACCGTGGCCTTGTTTGGCCTACGGTGCGCCGCTTTTTAATGGTCTGGAGCCGGTCACTTGTTGCAAGATGAGGCGGCTATGGTGTTGCACCCTGTTCCAACCGTGCAATCTGGCTATGACCAACAAGGAGTGAATCATGATCGACTTTTACACCGCCGCGACCCCCAATGGTTTCAAAGTGGCGATCGCCCTCGAAGAGTTGGGTTTGCCCTATCGGGTCATTCCTCTCGATCTTTCGGCGCTGGATCAGAAGAAGCCCGAGTTTCTTGCCATCAACCCAAATGGCCGTATTCCGGCTATCGTCGATCGGGATAACGACGATTTCGCCGTATTCGAGTCGGGGGCCATCCTCATCTATCTGGCGGAGAAAGCAGGCAAGTTGCTGCCCGCTGATCCCAAACGCCGCTCTCAAGCCATCCAGTGGCTGATGTTCCAGATGGGCGGGGTAGGACCCATGATGGGGCAGGCCAACGTCTTCTACCGCTACTTCCCCGAGAAGATCCCCGCCGCCATCGAACGCTACCAGAAGGAGGGGCGCCGCCTGTTCGAGGTGCTCGACAGCCATCTGGCCCATCACGAATATCTGGCGGACGAGTACAGCATCGCCGACATTGCCACCTGGCCCTGGGTGCGTATTTATGACTGGAGCGGCATCTCCATCGAGGGGTTACCCCATCTACAAGCCTGGATGGATCGGATGGTCGAGAAACCTGCCTGCCAGAAGGGGATCACCATACCGCCACGCAAGGAGCAGCCCGATGAGCTGATCAAGCAGGCGCAGCAGATGGTAACACGTTGATTTTTAACTGCTGACGGGGCGTGCTGCCCCGTAATATTAGAAAAACTAAGGCAAGCCGATTATAAAGATTCGTTCGTTTTCTGTGAGCTGAATCACTATGATGCCCCCATACCACCAAGCGTCCTGTGCGGTGGCTTGGCGGGCTCCCCGCCTACTGTTTCCAACACTGTTTTTGATTGCATCACAGCCTCTGTGATCAGATTCCTCTGGGCCATTTTGTGCCAGAGGGGCGGCAGCATTTTTTCGATTTTTTGGGACTGATATGGATCGGCACAGTTTTTATCCGTTGTTTTTACTGACCATTCTGATGGTCGCTGTGGGCCAGATGACCCAGACCCTTTATGTTCCCTCCATTCCCATGATGGCGGGGGACTTCAATGTGGCCTCGGGCCAGTTGCAGGCGGTGATGGCCTGTTACCTGATCCCCTATGGCCTCTCCCAGTTTGTCTATGGGCCGTTGTCGGATCGTATCGGCCGTCGCCCGGTGCTGATCGTCGGCATGATGGTGTTTCTGGTGGGCACCCTGATCATTCAGGTCATCCCCCATTTTGCCGCCCTGCTAGTGGGTAGCTTTATTCAGGGGCTGGGTACCGGTGCCGGTGGCGCCATGAGCCGTACCGTGATGCGCGATCGCTACAACGGCGCCGAGCTCAACCGCGCCAACAGTCTGGTGAGCATGGGGGTGATCTTCTCCCCTCTGCTGGCCCCGGTGCTGGGTGGCTGGCTGACCGAGCTGTTCAACTGGCGCGCCGGTTACTGGTTCCTGTTCGGTTTTGGTGCCGTAGCCACCCTGGCGATCATGGCCTGGTTTGGCGAGACCCTGCCTGCTGCTGCCCGTCAGCCACTGCGCGTCGGTGCTGCCTATCGCCATGTGCTGGGCAACCCCAAGTTTCAGGGCAACCTGCTCTGCCTGATGGCGACCTTTGCCGGTTTGGCAGTGTTCGAGGCTGCGGCCGGTGTGCTGCTGGGCGATGTGCTGAAACTGAGCGCCCGTACCGTGAGCGTGCTGTTCGTGCTGCCGCTGCCCGGCTATTTGTTCGGGGCCTGGCTCTCTGCCAAGCTGAGCTTCCGTTTGACTCAGGGCAAGCTGATGCGTCTGGGGATCGCCTTTCTGGCGCTCGGCTCACTCATCATTCTGGTGCCGGGGCTGTTCGGGGTGGTGAGTGCCGCCTCGCTGCTTGGTGGTGCGGCTGTCTACTTCATCGGTAGCGGTATTCTCTACCCGACCGCCACTTCCTGTGCCATCGAGCCCTTCCCGGGTCAGGCCGGCACCGCGGGGGCCATTCTCGGCGGGATGCAGAATCTGGGGGCCGGTGTGGTGACCCTGCTAGCGGCCGGTTTCCCGATGACCGGTCAGGTGACCCTGGGGGCCATCATGACACTGATGGTGCTGATCGTGGCGCTGAGCTTTGTCTGGCTGCGTCACCACGGCTCCCCCCACGAGCAGATGGCCATCTAAATTTGCTTGCCAGTTGCAAAACAAAGCCCGCCTGTTTGGCGGGCTTTGTCGTTATGGCAGTGTCCGTTTCACACCTTGTCCCATCGGGTTCTCCATTTATTGGGGGGGAAAGGTGTAAACCATATTCAGGACGGGACAGTTCGTTGATCATCAGGCAAAGAAAAAGCCCGTCACGCTGGTGACGGGCTTTTGCTGTTGGTACCCCGAGATGCCGTTGCCGGTTTGGGCCCTTGAACCGTCGGTTCAAGGCGGGGATCGGATCTGACCGCAGGCTTCTCGGTCGTGCCGAGCATGCGCAATAGCCAGAAGGCAGATCCCCTGTTTGGTATGAATATCGGCTCGGGGACTTGAACCGGCTGACAAACATCCCAGGGAATTTTAAAACGGTTTGCGATTAGGGCTGTTGCCCCTCTTCGCTGGAATCACCATATTGTCCGTGCTCGATCAGGGCCGCTTCGATGGTGCGCTGCAGCATCTTGATCCGCTTGTCCATGGTCTCAGAGTATTGGTGGTTCTTCTCTTTTTCAAGGCAGAGCTCATGACAGAAATTGAGCGCCGCCATGATAGCCAATTGCTCGTTGCTGGAGACTTTGGAGCGTTGACGCAGGTCGATCAACTTGTCGGTCAGCTGCTCGGCGGCCTGGCGCAGGGCATCCTGCTGTCCCAAGGGACAGGATACCTTGTAGGGACGTCCCAAAATGACGATTTCTACGGCCTCTGTGCTCATGCCTTCCTCAATACGGCGGAGCTGATTTCCGCCTTTATCCACGTGGACAACTGGGCGGGACTATATAGCGCAGATGCATAAGTTTCAAGGCCTTGCTGGCTCTGCAAGAGGGAGAATGCTAGGATCCTGACCATTAATTCTGCAAATTTGACTGAACTTTGAGCGGATCCTCGATGAGCAAAACGAACCCCCTTAAATATGCGGCAGTGGCCGACATCATGGAACAGCATGAGCTGATGGCCAGCGCAGTAGAAGCCCATGGTGTGATCTGCGGTCTGGTGTGTGGCGGCGTAGCACTGGACGACAAGAGTTGGCTGCCCCATTTCAACGATCTGGTGAACGACGGTTTCGGCCTGCCGGCCCCGGTGCGCCAGGTGATGACCGATCTTTATCACAATGTGGTCGAGAGCCTGATGGCCCAGAAGGGCGTCGAGCTGCTGCTGCCAAGTGATGATGCCCCCCTTGATGAGCGCATCGATTCGCTGGTGGATTGGTCACAGGCATTTCTGGCCGGTTTCGGCGTGGCGCAGCAGGAGCTCTCCCGCGCATCGGAAGAGCTGCAGGAGATGATCCAGGATATCGCCAGCATCACTCAGGTCTCCGCCGAGTTCGATCAGGAAGATGACGAGAACGAAGCCTCTTTCCTGGTGCTCTACGAACACGTCAAACTGGGTGTCATGATGGCCTTCGAAGAGTTTGGCAAGCGCCCCGATACCCCGAGCGCGCCGCCAACCCTTCATTGAGGTGCGGGTCAACGCGACCCTTACTGAATCTGCAAGAGCGCCTGATGGCGCTCTTTTTTTATTCCCTTGTGGTGGCTAACCCTGTGAGGCGCAACCGGTTTTTTGCCGGTGACCTCGCATTCGGCCAGCGGCTTTGTGATAGCATGAGGCCACCTTTTTCACTTCTTCCTCTCTGCTTATGTCTCAATCTGATGTGCGACAGGTCGATGTCACCCTGGTCGGCGGTGGAATGAGCGGTGCCGTGCTGGCCCTCTCGCTGGCAGCCCTGTTTCGATCCGATGGCTCCCCCCTCGAGATCCTGCTGCTGGAGGCAAGCGTCCCCGAACAGCACACCCATTCAGGGTTCGACGCCCGCGCCATTGCGCTCTCGGCCGGTACCTGTGATGCGCTGTTGCGACGCGGACTCTGGCCGCTGTTTGCCCCCCATTGCGCCCCCATCACCCAGATTCATGTTTCGGATCGGGGCCACTTCGGGCAGGCTCGCCTGTCGGCTGCCGAATACGGCCTGCCCGCGCTGGGCCAAGTGATCGAGCTTGCATCCGCCGGCAAGGAGCTGCAACGGGCGATGGCGGCCTCTCCCAATATCCGGGTCTGTTGTCCGGCCCGGGTGAGCGAGATTGTGCCCGATGAAGAGAAGGTGACCCTCACCCTCGAGAGCGGTGAACAGATTGAGACCCACCTGCTGGTGGCGGCAGACGGCGGCAACTCCTTTGTGCGTCAGCACTTCAAGTTGCCGGTGACCCGCCACGACTTTGAGCAGCACGCCATCATCGCCACGGTCAAAACGGCGCAAGACCCTGAGGGACGCGCCTTCGAGCGTTTTACCGAAGGGGGGCCGCTGGCCCTGCTGCCGATGCAGGAGGGGCTCTCCTCGCTGGTGTGGAGCGTCGGGCAGCATGAGGTGGATGAGCTGACGGCCCTCGATGAGGCGGCGTTTCTTGCCCGTCTGCAGCAGGCCTTTGGCTGGCGGCTTGGTCGCTTCGAGCGATGCGGCGTGCGTCACGTCTATCCGCTCATTCTGACCGCCTGCGATTACCCGCTGGCCCAGCGCACCGTGCTGGTCGGTAATGCCGCCCACGCCCTGCACCCGATTGCCGGACAGGGCTTCAACCTCGGGATGCGGGATCTCGACCTGCTTACCGGCGCCGTAGCCAAGGCGTTGGCAGAGGGGGAGGATATCGGCAGCTTCAAGGTACTGAGTGGCTACTGGCAGCAGCGTCAGCGCGATCAGGAGCAGACCGTCTGGCTCACCTCTTCGCTGGCCCAGCTCTTCTCCAATGGTCACGATCCGCTGGTGGCGGGGCGCAATCTGGCGCTCACCCTGATGGGGCGATTCCCGTGCCTCAAGGCGCCGCTTGCCTCGCGCACCTTGGGCTTTGTCGCCGATGTGTGCGGCAACTAGCCAGCACTTGTTGAGTGGAACCTGTTGACCGGAAGATGGTGACCACCATTCGTTGATCAAAACCTATTGAATAAAGAGGTGATGCCTGCGGGCGTCCCCTCGCTGGCCAGCCGGTCAGCCCTGAAAGGATGAGATGATGCAGATGCAAAATGTGGATGTGGTGATTGTCGGTGGCGGCATGGTGGGGCTGGGGCTCGCTGCGGCCTTGAAACATAGCGCCCTCAAGGTGCTGGTGGTGGAGGGACAACTGCCCGACCCGCAGTTGGGGGAGGTGGCCGATAACCGGGTCAGCGCCCTGAGTCTGGCCAGCCAGCAGATCCTGCGCCATGTTGGCGCCTGGGACGGCATTGAAGCGCGTCGCCTGCAGGCCTACGACAAGATGGCGGTGTGGGAGCAGGACAGCTTCGGCCATATCGACTTCGATGCCGCCAGCCTGCGTCAGGCCAATCTCGGCCACATCGTCGAGAATCGGGTGATCCAGCTGGCACTGCTCGAAGCCATTGAAAGTGCCAGCAATATCCAGCTGCTGACCCCCTCCAGAGCCAAGAGCCTGCAGAGCGGCCCGGCGGGCGCCCTGCTGCTCCTTGAAGATGATCAGGCCATCTCGGCCAAACTGGTGGTAGCCGCCGATGGCGCCCACTCCTGGGTGCGCCGTCAGGCTGATATCCCGCTCACCAGCTGGGATTACGGTCACCACGCGCTGGTGGCGACGGTGCGCTGCGCCGAACCCCATGAAGCTGTTGCTCGCCAGATCTTCACCCCGGATGGCCCGCTCGCCTTTTTGCCGCTGTGGCAGGAGAACCTCTGCTCTATCGTCTGGTCGCTGCCTGCGGCCCGCGCCGAGGCGCTCTGCACCTGCGATGACGAGCAGTTCAATCGCCAGCTTACCGCCGCCTTCGATGCCCGGCTCGGTCTGTGCAAGGTGGAGGGGGCGCGCAGCGCCATTCCCCTCACTGCCCGCTATGCCCGCGACTTTGCTCGCGAGCGGTTGGTGCTGGTGGGGGATGCCGCTCATACCATCCACCCGCTGGCGGGGCAGGGGGTCAACCTTGGCCTGCTGGATGCTGCCACGCTGGCGGAGCAGATCTTGCAAAATCATGCCGCGGGCGAGGATATCGGCCTGCTCGCCAACCTGCGCAGCTACGAGCGCTGGCGCAAGAGCGAAGCGGCTCGCATGCTGGCGGCAATGGAGGGGCTCAAGCGGCTGTTCAGCGGGGCCAACCCGCTCAAGAAGCTGGTGCGGGGCGTGGGATTGCGCGCGGCCAATCTGCTGACGCCCTTCAAGGAGGGGGTGATCCGCGCCGCCATGGGGCTGGAGGGAGAGTTGCCCGCATTGGCCCGTCCTGACTGGGCTGTTGCTGCGACCAAAGGCAGTGCCATGCAGGCCAAGGGTGAAAAAAACTAATATTACTCGCCGTTTTTGACAACAAAAGTAATCCGACAAGGCTGATGACCTGTTTTGGGTGTCAGCCTTTAATTTTGCTCTGGAGCGAAACGTTTTTCTGCAAATTGTGACGAAACGGTAAAAATCAAAATTTAATCTCGCCTGAGTCGGCTTATGGCTGTTTTTATCACTGCATTTATCTTAGTGTCTGGAGTCAGTTTTACGGGAGGGGATTAGTTTTTTTTGAGCGGCACGCTCGCCTGCTTGTCATATAATCCGCTCCGTTCAAGGAATCCCTCTTGCCTGGCAAGGGCAGGAGCGAGCACACACTTTTGGATCCGGTCGCTTTTTGTTGCACGCTGTGCAGTCAGAGCGGTGGCGCGGGTCGCGAGGGTGGTCGCCAAAGCGAAAAGGCTTTTTGCTAAGGAAAGAATGCGATGATCCAGACTACTGTACTGCATCCCAAACACCTGGAAGCCGGCGCCAAGATGGTGGACTTCCACGGTTGGGAAATGCCCATCAACTACGGTTCCCAGCTGGAAGAGCACCACGCGGTGCGCAGCGATGCCGGTATGTTCGATGTCTCCCACATGACCATCGTCGATTTGACCGGCGAACGGGTCAAAGCCTTTCTGCAACACCTGCTGGCCAACGACGTGGCCAAACTCACTGCCCCCGGCAAGGCCCTCTACAGCGGCATGCTCAATCCGGAAGGCGGCGTGATCGATGACCTCATCACCTATTATCTTGGCGATACGTTCTACCGGCTGGTGGTCAACTCCGCTACCCGCGAGAAGGATCTGGCCTGGATCCGCCATCACGCCATCGATTTCGACATCACAGTGACCGAGCGTCCCGAGCTGGCGATGATCGCGGTGCAGGGCCCCAACGCCAAGGTCAAGGCCGCAGCCGTGCTGAGCGCCGCCCAGCGCACTGCCGTAGTGGGGATGAAACCCTTCTTCGGCGTGCAGGCTGGCGATCTCTTTATCGCCACTACCGGCTACACCGGCGAAGATGGTTATGAAATCGTGGTGCCGCAAGAGAAAGCCTGTGAGCTGTGGCAAGCGCTGCTGGATAACGGCGTGGCCCCCTGCGGCCTCGGTGCCCGCGATACCCTGCGCCTCGAAGCGGGGATGAACCTCTATGGTCAGGATATGGACGAGTCAGTCTCTCCGCTGGCCGCCAACATGGCCTGGACCATCGCCTGGGAGCCGAGCGATCGCAACTTTATCGGCCGCGACGTGCTGGAAGCACAGAAAGCGGCGGGCAATCAGCCTAAGCTGGTGGGTCTGGTAATGGAGGAGAAAGGGGTGCTGCGTGCCGGTATGCCCGTTACCTTCACTGCGGCAAACGGTGAGAAGCGGGAAGGTGTGATCACCTCCGGCTCTTTCTCCCCCACCCTGGGCTACAGTATTGCCCTGGCACGGGTGCCCCGTGATATCGGTGAACTGGCCGAGGTGGAGATCCGCAAGAAACTGGTCACCGTGAAGGTCACCAAGCCCGCTTTCGTCCGTAACGGCCAGAAGCTGGTTTAACATCGTCTTGGGGGAGGGCTGTGCCTCCCCCCCATCCCTTTTCATATTCGTTTTTAAACGCGACTCAAAGATCAAAGGAAGCACAAATGAGCCATATCCCGAGCGAACTGAAATATGCCACTTCCCACGAGTGGATCCGTGTTGAAGCCAACGGCGAGGCCGTGGTCGGTATCACCGAGCACGCCCAGGAGCTGCTGGGTGACATGGTGTTTGTCGAGCTGCCGGAAGTGGGCAAGCAGGTCAGTGCCGGTGACGACTGCGCCGTGGCCGAGTCGGTCAAGGCGGCCTCCGATATCTACAGCCCGGTGAGCGGCGAGATCATCGCCGTCAACGAAGAGCTGGAAGGGAGCCCCGAGTTGGTCAACTCCGACCCCTACAGCGCTGGCTGGCTGTTCCGCATCAAGCTCGATGACGAGAGCGAGCTGGCCAACCTGCTGGATGCCGAAGGCTACCATAGCGTGGTGGATGAAGAGTAATGCCCCCGGGCCCTGCCAACACAGCAGGGCCCCTTTGTATGACCGCCAGCCGGGCAAGCACCGGCCGGTGGAAGGGTGAAGTCGCCCGCGCTTGCCGTTTGCCAGCCTAGGTGCCTAGGGGGCAAACAGGCCGGTTCGCAACAAGGCGACCCCCTCTTGATGCTGCCGCAGCATCCGGTGCCGCACCCTGTCTGCGGGACCCAGAACATGAGTGGAGTCGGTATCAGCCGACGATCAGGAACATCAGGTCTTGGTTATCAGGATGTCATGCCAGGACTTATTTATCAGGAAATAGGGAAATGACCCAGTCACTGTTTGAACTCGAACAAAAACACGATTTTGTCCGCCGCCATATCGGCCCGGGCGAGGAAGAGCTGCGCCAGCTGCTGGCGACCGTCGGGGCCGAAAGCCTAGACGATCTGATTGCCCAGACCGTGCCCGCCGCCATTCGCCTGCCGGGCCCGCTCGGCATCGGTGCCGGCATGACCGAAGTGGAGGCGCTGGCCAAGCTCAGGGGCTATGCCGCCCAGAACAAGATTGCCAAGAGCTATATCGGCATGGGTTATCACGATACCCATGTACCCCACGTCATTTTGCGCAACGTGCTGGAAAACCCGGGCTGGTATACCGCCTACACCCCGTACCAACCCGAGCTGGCGCAGGGCCGTCTCGAAGCCCTGCTCAACTTCCAGCAGCTGACACTGGATCTGACCGGCATGGATCTGGCCAGTGCCTCCCTGTTGGATGAAGCGACCGCCGCCGCCGAGGCGATGGCGCTGGCCAAGCGGATGGCCAAGTCCAAATCCAACCTCTTCTTCGTGGCCGACGACGTGCACCCGCAGGTGATCGACGTGGTCAAGGAGCGCGCGGTTCACTTCGGTTTCGACGTGGCGGTCGGCGCCGCGAGCGACGCGGTGAGCGAAGAGGTGTTCGGTGCCTTGTTCCAGTACCCCACCACCACCGGTGAGGTGAAAGATCTGCGCGCTCTGATTGCCGCGGTACAGGCCCAGAAAGGGCTGGCCTGCGTCAGCGCCGATCTGCTCTCCCTGCTGCTGCTCAAGTCCCCGGGCGAGCTGGGCGCCGACGTGGTGTTGGGCTCCGCCCAGCGCTTTGGCGTGCCCATGGGCTACGGTGGTCCCCATGCCGCCTTCTTCGCCACCCGCGATGCCTACAAGCGCTCCATGCCGGGTCGCATTATCGGTGTCTCCAAGGATGCCCGCGGCAAGGCAGCGCTGCGTATGGCGATGCAGACCCGCGAGCAGCATATCCGCCGTGAGAAGGCCAACTCCAACATCTGTACCGCACAAGTGCTGCTGGCCAACATGGCAAGCTTCTACGCCGTCTACCACGGCCCGGTGGGACTGAAAACCATCGCCTCCCGCGTGCACCGTCTCACCACCATTCTGGCGCTCGGCCTCAAGGCCAAGGGCGTGGCCCTCAAGCATGCCAGCTGGTTCGATACCCTGACCGTGCAGACTGCCGACAAAGCGGCGCTGATTGCCAAAGCCGAGGGGCTCGGCATCAACCTGCGTGCGGATCTCGACGGCGCGGTAGGGGTGTCACTCTCTGAGACCACCACCCGTGGCGATGTGGCGGAGCTGTTCGATCTCTTCCTCGGTCAAGGCCATGGCTTGGATATCGAGGCACTCGACAAGGCGGCCCAGGCCCATCACGCCATCCCGCAGGATCTGCTGCGCACTGACGCCGTGCTGACCCACGAGGTGTTCAACAAGTACCACTCCGAAACCGAGATGCTGCGTTATATCCACCGTCTCGAAGCGAAAGATCTGGCGCTCAACTACGCCATGATCTCCTTGGGCTCCTGCACCATGAAGCTCAACGCTACCGCCGAGATGATCCCGGTGACCTGGCCCGAGTTCGGCAAGTTGCACCCGTTCGCTCCGCTGGCGCAGGCCAAGGGTTACCAGCTGCTGCTGGCCGACCTCGAAAACTGGCTGGTGAAGGTGACCGGTTACGATGCGGTCTGTATGCAGCCCAACTCCGGGGCTCAGGGTGAGTACGCTGGTCTCTTGGCAATCAAAAAGTACCACGAATCCCGCGGCGAGGGGCATCGCGACATCTGCCTGATCCCGGCTTCTGCCCACGGCACCAACCCGGCCTCTGCCCAGATGGCGGGGCTCAAGGTGATCGTCACCGCCTGTGACAAGTCCGGCAACGTGGATCTCGACGACCTGCGGGCCAAGGCGGCCGAGGCGGGGGATCAACTCTCCTGTCTGATGGTGACCTACCCCTCCACCCACGGGGTGTATGAGGAGACCATCAAGGAGGTGTGCGACATCGTTCACCAGCACGGTGGTCAGGTCTATCTGGACGGTGCCAATATGAACGCGCAAGTCGGGTTGACGGCGCCGGGCTTTATCGGGGCGGACGTCTCTCACCTCAACCTGCACAAGACCTTCGCCATTCCTCACGGTGGTGGCGGCCCGGGCATGGGCCCCATCGGCGTGAAGAAGCATCTGGCACCGTTCGTGGCTGGCCACGCCGTGGTCAAGACCGACAAGGAGAGCCGTGACAACGGCGCCGTGTCGGCGGCACCGTTCGGCTCGGCCAGCATCCTGCCCATCAGCTGGATGTATATCGCCATGCTGGGTGACGAGGGGCTGAAGAAATCCACTCAGGTGGCCATCCTCAACGCCAACTATCTGGCCAAGAAGCTGGGGGAATCCTTCCCGGTGCTCTACTCCGGCCGTAACGGTCGGGTGGCACACGAGTGCATCCTGGATATCCGTCCGCTCAAAGAGGCTTCTGGCATCAGCGAGATGGACGTAGCCAAGCGGTTGATGGACTACGGCTTCCACGCGCCGACCATGAGCTTCCCGGTAGCGGGTACCCTGATGGTCGAGCCGACCGAGTCGGAATCCAAGCGCGAGCTGGATCGCTTCGTCGAGGCGATGACTTCCATCCGCGCCGAGATTACCAAGGTGCAGGAGGGGCAGTGGAGCCTCGCCGACAACCCGCTGGTCCATGCGCCGCACACTCAGGATGACGTGATGGATGCAGAGTGGTCCCGTGGCTACAGCCGCGCCGAGGCGGTCTTCCCGTCCGACGCCGTGCGCGCCAGCAAGCTGTGGCCATCTGTGAACCGCATCGACGACGTCTACGGCGATCGCAACCTGTTCTGCTCTTGTATCCCGACTGAGGATTACGCCAAGTAAGTGGCGTTTATGATCACGGCCATTTAAGTTGGAAACCGTGACATTGAAGTTGGAAACCGACCATTCAAGTTGGAAACTCAAAGGCCCTGCAACAGCAGGGCCTTTTTATTTTGTGCGGTGAATATCTGTAATTAAATTACAAAAATGATCTCAGTTGGATCTTTCAGGCAGGTCAGGGTCTACCTCTTGTCAATGGCACACATAAAAGCATCATTCCTATTGATGCAAAAATAATGGGCGTTGATATTGACTCAGTAGTGTCATATGCGACACACTGTAACTGCATCATTAACGATGAAGAGATTTTTGTGAAGCTGAACCAAATTGCCACCATCAGTGCTGGGCACCCCTATCGCGGTAAGATTCCGGAGATCGATTCCGGCTGCCTGGCTGTGGTGCAGATGAGAGACGCCTCGCCAGAAGTAGGAGTTGACTGGCCTGCCTGCCTTCGCTCCGAGCCTACCAGCAAGAAAGAGCCTGATTGGTTGCAAACCGGCGATATCTTGGTGGCGGCCCGTGGCAGCACTAACTATGCCGTGCTGGTTGATACCGGGCTTGCACCATTGCCCGCCGTAGCCGCCCCTCACTTCTATGTGGTGCGGTTGCATAGCGAGGCGCTCAGTCCCGAATTTCTGGCCTGGCAGCTCAATCAGTCCCCTTGCCAGCGCTACTTCGAGCTTCACGCCGAAGGCAGCGCTGCCAAAAGTATTCGTCGTCAGGTGTTGGCGGAGACCCCCATCGGCATCCCATCTCTTGCGAGACAAGTAGCCATCATGAAGATGGTCAACATCCTGCGTGAAGAGCGACGTCTGACGCAACAACTGCAACGCAACGGCGAGCAGATGATGCAGGCCATCGCTGCCAGCCTGCTCGAACAATCCGATCAGCAACCGAAATAGTTTCGCTGAGCAGCCCATTTTTCCAAGAAATACCCAAGGAATTGTGACTTATGACTACCTCGATAAACCAGGATGATATCAACAAGGCCCTCTGGTCTGCCTGCGATACCTTCCGGGGCACCATCAGTGCCGATACCTATAAAGATTTCGTGCTCACCATGCTGTTCCTGAAATACATCTCCGATGTCTGGCAGGATCACTACGATGGCTACAAGGCCGAATATGGCGATGAGCCGGAGCTCATTGAAGAGATGCTCAAAAACGAGCGTTTCGTGCTGCCCAAACAGGCCAGTTTCTACAGCCTGTTCGAGCGTCGTCACGAGCCGGGCAACGGCGAGCGGATCGATCAGGCGCTGCACGCCATCGAAGAGGCCAATGGCACCAAGCTCAAAGACGCGGGCAAGAGCGTGTTTCAGGACATCAGCTTCAACACCGACCGCCTCGGCGAAGAGAAGCAGAAAAACACCATACTGCGCCACCTGATGGAAGATTTTGCCAAGGATGAGCTCAACCTCAAGCCGAGCCGGGTCGGCACCCTGGATGTGATCGGCAACGCCTACGAGTATCTCATCAAGAACTTCGCTGCCAGCGGCGGCCAGAAGGCGGGGGAGTTCTATACCCCCCCCGAAGTTTCCGATCTTATCGCCGAGCTGCTGGAGCCGATGCCGGGCGACACCATCTGCGATCCGGCCTGTGGCTCGGGGTCACTCTTGATGAAGTGCGGCCGCAAGGTGGTGGCAAACCATGGCGAGAAGCACTACGCCCTCTACGGGCAGGAGGCCATTGGCTCTACCTGGTCGCTGGCCAAGATGAACATGTTCCTGCACGGGGAAGACAACCACAAGATCGAGTGGGGCGACACCATCCGCAATCCCAAGCTGCTGGATAAAAACGGCGATCTGATGCGCTTTGATATCGTGACCGCCAACCCGCCCTTTTCGCTGGATAAATGGGGTTATGAGGAAGCGGGAAATGATAAGTTCGGTCGCTTCAAGCGCGGGCTGCCGCCCAAGACCAAGGGGGATTACGCCTTTATCCTCCATATGATTGAGACCCTTAAGCCTAAGAGCGGCCGCATGGGGGTCGTGGTGCCGCACGGCGTGCTATTTCGGGGTTCCAGCGAGGGGAAAATTCGCCAGCAGTTGATCGATGAAAACCTGCTCGATGCGGTGATCGGCTTGCCGGAGAAGCTCTTCTATGGCACCGGCATCCCCGCCGCCATCCTGATCTTTAAAAAGCAGAAGGTGGATGACAATGTGCTGTTTATCGATGCCAGCCGTGAGTTCAAGGCGGGTAAAAACCAGAACCTGTTGAGTGCGGACAATATCGCCAAGATCGTCGCCACCTACCGCAACGGCGGCAATGTCGATAAATACGCCTATCTCGCCTCGCTTAAAGAGATCAAGGAGAACGACTACAACCTCAATATCCCACGCTATGTGGATACCTTCGAGGAGGAAGAGGAGATCGACCTGCTGGCCGTGCGTGCTGAGCGCGAACAACTGAAAACCCAACTTGCCGAGCTGGAAATCGAGATGGCCAAATATCTGGAGGAGCTGGGTTATGGTGCCTAATGGATGGGAGGTAAAACATTTATCAGAGCTGGCAAGCAAAGTTAGTGATGGCATCCATAAAACGCCGTTATACGCTGAAAGTTCAGGCGTTTATTTTATCAACGGTAACAATCTCAAGAATGGCTCAATAGTAATCCAAGACTCAACAAATTTCGTCGACGAAAATGACGCAGAAAATCACCGAAAAGATTTAGGTGAACGTACTATTTTAATGTCGATAAACGGAACTATTGGGAATTTGGCATATTACAGAGGTGAAAACGTTGTTCTCGGAAAAAGCGCTGCTTACATAAACGTGAAGAATAGCGTTGATTTGGACTTCGTTTACTATGTCCTATCTAGTTCAAAGACACAGGCCTTTTACGAATCAGAGCTTACAGGCACAACGATCCGAAATTTGTCGATCAAATCTATAAAGAATACTAAGGTAGATACTCCGCCTCTTCCTGAACAAAAGAAAATCGCCCAAATCCTCTCCACTTGGGATAGGGCAATCAGCACTACCGAGCAACTGCTGGCCAATAGTCAGCAGCAGAAAAAGGCGCTGATGCAGCAACTGCTCACCGGCAAAAAACGCCTGCTGGATAACAATGGTGTGAGGTTTAGTGGAGAATGGCAACAATGTATTATTGAAGATTTCTTTGATGTTGGCTCAAGCAAGAGGGTGTTACAGGATGATTGGAAAAATGAAGGAACGCCATTCTATCGTACTAGAGAATTGGTATCCCTGAGTAAGAATGAGCCATTCAGGAGTGAAGTTTTCATTGCTGATGAGCTCTTTCATGAATTGTCTATAAAGTATGGAGCCCCCAAGCCAGGTGATTTTCTTGTGAGTGGTGTAGGCACGCTAGGTATTTCATATCAGGTTAAAGATGGTGACAGATTTTATTTCAAAGATGGCAACGTACTTTGGTTTAAAATAAAAGAAGGTCTTTTCTCTGATTATTTTAAATATTGTTTCCAGTCAGATTTCTTGCAGGAACAGATTGTTGCTCAGGCATCCATTACAACGGTAGGGACCTATACCATTCAAAATGCAAAAAAAACCAAGTTTTGGTGTCCTCCATCTATAGCAGAGCAACAAAAAATCTCCGCAGTTCTCTCAGCTGCTGATCAAGAAATTGCAGCCCTGCAACAGAAACTCGACGCTCTAAAGCAAGAGAAAATGGCCCTGATGCAACAACTTCTAACCGGTAAAAAGCGGGTCATTGTGTAGGATGACATAATTATGAAATTACGTATTAGTAGAATTGTTTTAAAAAACTTCAAAGCGTTCAAGGATATTTCCATCACTCCTAATGCTGATTTCAATATAATCATAGGTGAGAATGGTGCGGGAAAGTCCTCTGTATTTGAAGCAATTCATCTATGGGAAAAATGCTATAAAAATAATATTTTGGCATCTCGCAAAGGATTTTATAAAGTACAAAAATCGACAAACAGATACGTGAATTATCATGAGCTCGATTTTTTACGGATTACTAAGGATGAAGATCTCTTTCACGATCCTAAAGACCCTGATTTAGGGAAGTGCTCAGAAATTACATTATCACTTACAAGTGAAGATGAGGATATTGGGGTTCGCACATGGGATTTAGGCTTTAAGGTAACATGCCCAACTTCTATTCCTGATGCATTTTTCCGTATACAGCCAATAGAGGAAGCTCATTTTACTGCTTTTGCGACGGAATTTTGTCGTGGTGGACAATTTCTTGATGAAGCTGTTTTCATATATCAGACTAGACCTGTATCTGGTGTGCACCAATACGAACCTTATTACAATGAGGCACAGATAACTAAAAAGATACAAAAAGGATTATCACATGAAGTATTAAGGAATAAAATAATTGCAAAAAGAAAGTCTATTATTGAGTTGGAACGTAGTATTTCAGAGATTCTTGAAAAGAAAGTTAAATTTTCTATCCCAGCAGCAACGCGAAGAGAAAAAGATGAATATATAGATTTATGTGTTTCTATAAATGACTCTAAGTTTTATGACCTTCATCTCCAAGGCAGTGGCTTCCTCCAGATTGTTGAGATATTAGCGACTGTTGAGTTTGTTGATGCACCATTAAAATTGCTACTTGTTGATGAGCCGGATTCACATATTCATACCAAATTGCAACAAAACCTTCTTAGTCACTTAAGGAAGATTGATCACAATCAATTTTTTGTAATTAGCCATAACGATCAATTTGTGAATAATGCAGGAGATGGCGAAGTCTTTTTTATGAATGATGATGCTAAACGGCAGGGGCAGCTAGAGCCTGTCAGTCCTAGCAGTTTCGACATCATAAAAAGCTCTTTAGGTGGTGTTATTATATCACTTGAACGTTTGAATAACGCAAAGCAGATTGTGTTTGTAGAAGGTAATGATGATGCAGAATATCTAAAAAAACTCAATTTAAAATTAAAAGAAATTGCAAATCCTATAGGTTGTTTGTCTGATGTTGCGTTCTTCCCACTACGCGGTAAGGATAATATAGTCCAGAAAATTGAGTATAATAGAAGAACTCTAGCTTCGATGTTGAAAGGAAAAACATGGAATGTCATCTTTGACCGTGACTTCTCTACAAATGAGATTGATGAACATCTAAAAGCAAGTATAAGAGGTAAACATTGTGAGCCACATAGTCACGAAGGCTATTGCATAGAGTCCGTTTTATTTTCAGATGTTGACATTCTGAAAAGATACCTTTCGTCTCTTGTTCATAACATTGCTCAAGAAGATGTGTTTAATCATGTCGATGAGTTGCTAACTGAGTTGGCTGAAAATGTTCAAGATATCAACTCTTCTTCTAATAGAGAGATCGAATCTCGTTTTAATGGGCAGAAAAACAACAGACCAGAATTCTCAACACTCCAGTTCACGGACGTTGTTAGATCTTGGACAGACCAAGGTGTATTTAGGCCAGAAAGAGTGATGGCAAAACCAATAATTCGAGACTTCGTTATGGGTTTAGAATCTAAAATTGGGCTATCTCTATTTCTGCGAAGTTCAAATAATGATGAGGAAATTGCATCATTATTGTTGATTAAATATTTCGATTTTATTGCATCACTAGATGATTTATTTCCTTCTTTCCGTCAGTTATTTATCCAACTTCATATATTACAAGAAGAACAAGAAAACCAAGTTGCATAAAATCTGTTCACCTTGGGTTTCAAGTCTTGATAGAGATAGAACTAATGACGCAACTCATGCCTAAGTTTCAGGAAGAATACAGCTCCAAGATCCCGGCCCTGACCCTGCTGACCCAGCTGGGCTGGTCTTTCCTCTCCCCTGAACAGGCTCTGGCGGCACGGGATAACAAGGCCGATCAGGTGGTGCTGCGCCAACAACTGCGCAGCGTGCTGGCCGAGCGCACCTTTATGTTTGCGGGCAAAACCTATCCGCTTTCCCCTAAGTCAGTGGACAATCTGGTGAGCGAGCTGTGTAGTCCGGCGCTCAATGAAGGGTTGCAGGCGGCCAACGAGCGGCTCTATAACCACCTGCTCTATGGCATGTCCGTCACCGAGTTTGTTGATGGCAAGAAGGTGAGCCCCACCATCCCCCTGATTGACTGGCACAATCCGCACAATAACCGCTTTACCTTTACCGAAGAGTTTCGGGTCACCCGCGCAGGGGGCATCGAGTCGCGTCGCCCGGATATCGTCTGTTTCGTCAATGGCTTGCCCTTGGTGGTGATTGAGGCCAAGCGCCCGGATGGCAACGCCAAAAAAGGGCCGACCATCAAGGAGGGGATCTCCCAGAGCCTGCGCAACCAGCGCCCGGACGAGATCCCGCTGCTGTTTGCCTACAGCCAGTTACTGCTCTCCATCAATGGCATCGAGGGGCGATATGGCACCTGCGGTACGCCGGAGAAGTTCTGGGCTGCCTGGCGTGAGGAGGACATCGGTGATGGTGAGATGACAGCCATCAAGAATCAGCCGCTCTCATCCGAACAACGCTCTGCCCTGTTTAGCCACCGGCCCGCCGCCGATCTGGGCTGGTATCAGTCCCTAGTTGCGGCTGGCGAGCTGGCCGTCAGTGATCAGGATCGGCTGCTCATCAGCCTGCTCTCGCCGGAGCGGTTGCTGGAGATGACCCGGCTGTTCACCCTGTTTGACAAGAAGGCGGGCAAGATAGTCGCCCGCTACCAGCAGGTGTTTGGCATCAAGCGGTTAATCGAGCGTATCAACCAGAAACGTCCAGATGGCGGGAGAGAAGGTGGGGTGATCTGGCACACCACTGGTTCGGGCAAGTCGTTCACCATGGTGTTCCTCAGCAAGGCGCTGATCCTGCACGATAGTTTGAAACAGTGTCGCCTGTTGGTGGTGACCGACCGGGTGGATCTGGAGAGCCAGCTCAGCAAGACCTTTGCCTCCAGCGGTGAACTCGCGGGCAAGAAAGACAAAGAAGCGGCCATGGCCACTTCAGGCAAGCGGTTGGCCGAGCAGATCGGTAAGGGCAGCGAGCGGATCATCTTCTCGCTTATTCAGAAGTTCAACTCAGCCACCAAGTCGCCGGAATGCATCAACAAGAGCCCGGATCTCATCGTGCTGATCGATGAGGGCCACCGCAGCCAGGGGGGCGAGAACCATATCCGCATGAAGCAGGCGCTGCCCAACGCTGCCTTTGTTGCCTTTACCGGCACGCCGCTGCTCAAGGATGACAAGACCACCAACAAGTTTGGTCCCATCGTCCATGCCTACACCATGCAGCGGGCGGTCGAGGACAAGACGGTGACGCCGCTGCTCTATGAGGAGCGCATCCCCGATCTGGAGGTCAACGAGCGGGCCATCGACAGTTGGTTTGAGCGTATCACCCTGGGGTTAAATGAGCAGCAGCAGGCCGATCTGAAACGCAAATTTGCCCGCAAGGGCGAGATCTACAGCGCGGAGGATCGCATCAAGCTGATTGCGTTCGATATCGCCAGTCACTTTTCAAACCACATTGTCGAGGGGCTCAAGGGCCAGCTGGCCTGCGATAGCAAGGCATCGGCGGTGCTCTATAAAAAGTACCTCGACGAGGCGGGGCTGTTCGAGTCGGCGGTGGTGATGAGTCCGCCCGACAGCCGGGAAGGCAACACCGAGGTCGATGAATCGACCACCCCGCTGGTCACTCAGTGGTGGAAGGAGAATGTCGGCACTCAGGATGAGCAGGTGTATTCCAAGGCGCTTATCGAGCGTTTTGCCGATGAGAATGATCCTCTCAAGTTGCTGGTCGTGGTGGACAAGCTGTTGACCGGCTTCGATGAGCCAAAGAACACCGTGCTCTATATCGACAAGCCACTCAAAGAGCACAACCTGATCCAGGCGATTGCGCGGGTCAACCGGCTGCACCCGAAGAAGAAATTTGGTCTGCTTATCGACTATCGCGGCATCTTATCCGAGCTGGATACCACCATCGGCAAGTATCAGGATCTCGCTTTCCGCACCCAAGGCGGCTATGACGTTGACGACCTCAAAGGCCTCTACAACCAGATGGGCACCGAGTACAAGCGCTTGCCGCAGCTCTACCAGACCCTGTGGGGTATCTTCGCCGGGGTGAAGAACAAGCAGGATATCGAGCAATTGCGCCAAGTGCTGGTGCCCAAGATGGAGGATCTGGACGGCGAACTGGTGGATGTGAACCTCAAGGTGCGAGAAGACTTCTACGAGGCGCTCACGGCATTTGCCAGTTGTCTGAAAGTGGCGTTGCAGTCGGCCTCTTTCTTCGAGGACAGCGCCTTTAGCGAGGCGGATCGCCGTCACTACAAGGAGACGGTGAAACAGCTCTCCAGCCTGCGCCAACTGGTGCAACAGGATGCAGGTGAGAAGGTTGACTACGACGAATATGCCGAACAGGTGAAGAAGCTGCTGGATAAGCATGTGGTCGGGGTAGAGGTTAAAGAGCCGGGTGGCGTCTATGAAGTCGGCAAGATGGGCCAAAAGCAGCCAGAAGAGTGGAGCGAGAACAAGACCCGCAACGAGACCGACATCATCAAGACTCGCGTCACCCGCATGATTGAGCAGGAGCTACGTGATGACCCTTACGCCCAGGAAGCCTTCTCCAAGCTGCTGCGCCAGGCCATCCTTGATGCGGAGAAGCTGTTCGAGCACCCACTCAAGCAGTACATGCTGTTTCGGGAGTTCGAAGAGCAGGTACAGGAGCGCCGCCTGAGTGACATTCCTGACGCCTTTGCTGGGCATCGCCACGCTCAGGCCTACTTTGGCGTGTTCAAGAAGGTGCTGCCTGAGGTGTTTGCCATCGCCGACAGCCAGGTACAGGACAAATGGATAAAGCTGGCCTTCGAGATCGATACGGTCGTGGATGCGTCTGTGGCCGAGCACTCCATCAACCCGCAGAACATCGAGGCGGGTATTCGCAAGCAGTTGCTGCCGCGTATGTTCCAAGAGTGCAAAGCAATCGGCAGTGGTATGGAGCAGGCCAAGAAGATCGTCGAGATGGTGGTGCAGATCACCCGAGTCGGCTTGAGCGGAGTCTGATCAGATGAATGTGCCTATTCGGGTCAAGGGCGATGCTCAGCCCCAGGCTCCAGCTCCATCCTTTAGCTTTCGCTACGGCGATGAGCGGATCGCCTTCGAGCGGGTGCAACGGAGACAGGCTAGCGGCAAGGTGCTTATCAAGGTGCATCCCGATTGCCGCGTCGTGGTCTCGGCCCCGCGTGAGACGGCTGATGATGCGGTTCTCGCAGCGGTCAAGCAGCGCGGACGCTGGATCTACGAACAGTTACGCGACTTTCGCCAGCAGTTGGAGCACGTCACCCCACGCCAGTACATCAGCGGTGAGAGCCACTATTACCTCGGCAAGCAGTACCTGCTCAAGATGATCGAAGCCCCTGATTCGGTGCAGGGGGTCAAAATGCTGCGTGGCAAGTTGGAGGTGTCGGTTCGACAACGTAGCGCCGAGAAAGTTCGTGAGCTGCTGGCAGACTGGTACAAGGCCCGTGCCAAAGAGGTGTTTGCCAGACGCCTCAACGCCATGCTGGATCAAGCCATCTGGGTCACGGGCAGACCAGCACTGCGCATCCTGACTATGCAGACACAGTGGGGCAGTTGTTCCCCCCATGGCCGGATCACGCTCAACCCACATTTGGTCAAAGCGTCCCGCGAGTGTATCGATTACGTGATCCTGCACGAGCTCTGCCATATCGCCGAGCACAACCACAGCGAGCACTTTTACCGGCTGATGAGTCAGGTAATGCCCGGTTGGGAAAAGACCAAAGCGAAGCTGGATGGCATGGCTAATCGCTTGTTGACCTGAGTTATCTGCTCGTCAGTCACCCGCAGCCCGGCAGGCCCCCTTGCCGGGCTGAATTTTTTGGTGTGGATGCATTGATTGCTCTTCGCATGGAGCCTTTTGTAGCCAAAAACGGACATTTTTTCTGAGCGGAATCATCAATCGCTTCAGAATAATGTTCTATATCCGCCACCCTCTTATGTCAAAAAAGGAATAAAAAACATTTGCTTATTATTTATAAAAATAAATATTCGTGATTATGTATGCTTATGTGATTTTTTATAACTATATGTTTTTTAAGATAAAAAATGAAATTTTGTTGAGTGTGGCATTTTTGCCATGATAGCGTCGATAGTTATTATTTATAAAAATAAATAAGTAAAAACAACGCCTTACGTGCACTATTGCGGTTGACGACCCCCTGCCCAGTTACTAGGTTGTATGCAGGTCAGGTAGGAGTAGTCATGCAGCAAAAAACGGTTCAGCAGCCCATCGTCACCGATGCGGAGATCGCAAAAACAGCACGGTACAACCGAGACATCAAAGCTTCGGGGTATCGCCCCTGGGTCACGGTGCGGCAGTCCCACACCTACGGCCAGGGGCAGATTGTATTTAGCCACAAAACGGGTCGTGAGCATCATCTTCTCAGCCGTGGCGAGAGGGCACCATTTTTCTATTTCGAACGCGATCCAACTGTTATCGACATTCTCGAACAGTATCCGTTACCACTGCATGAAACGCTCAAAATTGCGGCATCTCTGCACATTGTCCATCCTGGTAATTACAAAGAGCGGGCGAATTATGGTGGCCGCATCCCAGCCAAAACTATGACTCAGGATTTTGTCATTATTCGGCAAACGGAGGCAGGGAAGCATATATTGAGTCCATATAGCTTCAAATATTCTGATGCGCTGGATCCGGAAATAACATCCCCCCGTGTTGTTAATCGTACAAGGGCAAAGGAGAAAATTGCCATTGAATATTGGCGTACTCAAAATATTGATCATGTGCTGTTAACGGAAAAAAGCTTCAATAAAGTACATATATATAATCTGGAATTCCTGCGTGAGTGTTTTGATACGCCTGAGTATATTCAGGTATCTGAGACCATATACCTCATTGTATTGGGACGAATCAAACATCACCTGATTGCCCGTCCCTCAAATACCTTGTTAGTGTTGATCCAGCTGGTGGCCAAGGAGTTGAATATTTCTGACGTGCAGGTGAAATGTGTATTTCAATATGCAGTTTACCATGGTGTTATAATCGTTGATCTTACACAACGTTTAGAGTTGTATAGGCCTGTGCCATTCAACGAGGTGGTCCATGCGAGTTAACCAGAAACTGATCACTAATACAAATGGTGGTTCAGAGTTTCTGATTGTCTCTATTTGTTATGACATGGGGTTGTTAGCTGTAAGTGAATTATTAGATGGGCCACCAAAACGGCCGACTAATCTATTAATCGAGAATGTCGAGTCTAATATTGAAAGTGGTGAGTGGACTCTGGCTGAACATCAATTTCCAAAAGTTTTATTTTCCTCTGATAGTGAGCTAGAACCTCAATGGATCAATATTCGCAATGAGAGGTTGGCTGTAATTAGTCCGTTGCTTAGTCAGCCTGAATTGTTACATCGCTATTTATATGGTGATGCAAGTGGTATATTGAAAACGTTGATTGAACATTCCGGCCGAAGTAGGAAATACATTTGCGCTCAATTGAATAGTTATTTCTTTTTTGGGGCATTTCCAAATTCATTGCTTCCACACTATTTTAATTGTGGCAGCAACTTTCAACTACCAGATGTGCCATTAGGTCAGAAAGCAACCAAGAGTGGCCCAATTACTCGATATGGTACACCATATCGTGGCATTACTCAGCGAGATATTATACAAATTGAGCGTTTTTCAAAATCTATTAAATCTGGCTCTGAAGTGAGGTTGTCAGAGCTATACTTTGACTATTGTTTGAAATATGAATGTGTCAATGTTTTACCGAAGGGCATTGAGGATTGTGACATAGCAGAACCAATTAAAATGTTACTTCATAGGGAATATTTAATATCACCAAGAATATTTAAATATCATCTGAAAAAGTTCGTCAGTGATCTCACGTTCCTGAAAAAGCGAGTAGGCAGTATTAATTATTCCCGTGACCATGCAGGAAAACCAGGTCTTGCCCGTGCCGGCCTGCGGGGGCCAACGTCACGATATGAAATAGACAGTACTATTGCCGATGTTTACATCCGTTACCCGTACAGTAACGATGAGCTACTGAGTACTGGAAGACCGGTTATATATTTTGTCGTTGATACCGCCAGCAGTATGATTGTTGGATTGCATGTCGGTTTCGACTCGCCTTGTTGGCATGGAGCAAGTCAAGCATTATTCAATGCGATGAGCAGTAAGCGAGAGTTTTGTCGGCAGTATGGTGTGGAGATCGAAGAGGCTGACTGGCCCTGCAATTTACCATGTCGTGAATTAACGTTCGACCGGGGCTCTGAGAATACTGATACCAATATTTGCAGCCTGCTGCGCGGACTCATTGGTATCACAGTCGGTAATTTTAATGCCTATCATCGCGGGGATATGAAAGGCCAAGTGGAGAAAACTTTCGACATTATTCAGACTTTAGCGATCCCGTTCGAGGCAGGCAAGGTGGTTAAGTATCCACATAAGGAGGATCAGCACGCATCTCGTCGCCCCCTGTTGACGTATGAACAGTTCATGTATCGACTCATTAATATCATTATCTATTCAAATAATCATCGTCAGCGCGTGACCTCGCACAACCTAGAAATGTCACGTGATGGGGTTGGTTTTACTCCTCGTGATGTATGGAACTGGGGTCTGAAAAATTCAGTGATAGTGAGGCCTGTTCCCATAGACCGCCTGCGATTTGCGCTGTTGCCAGAGGATGAGGCTACGGTGCGTGCTGATGGGATATTTTTTCGAGGCCTTTACTATAGCAGTAATGAAATTGTTCGAATGCAGTGGCTGGATCAGGCGAAAAATCTCGGACGTTTCAAAATTAGAGTCAGGTACATAGATACATGTACTAATCATCTTTGGTTTAAAACTGAGGATAGTGATGAGGTCTATCAGGTTGAGCTGACAGATCGCAGTGAGGCATATCGGAATCAGGTTTGGGCAAATGTCATGCATCGCCTGTATATTGTTAAACAACAATTGGCTGCGTTGGATGAGAAGAGATTCAATGCTCGCGCAGTGTTAGAAATGGACTTTCGTGAATGTGATGAGGTAATTCGAAAAACTAATCGTGGACTGAAAAAATCCATTGCAAAAAATATACAGTCAGGAATGAAAATCCATAAACAGGTCGAAGGGAACTTGCAACGTCATCATGAGGAAATGGCTATTGCTGCTGATTTAAGAAATACATGTCGGCAAGATAATTATATTAAAAAAACACCCAGTCAGAACCTTGCTGATCCGACAATATTTACAGTTCAGGAGAAATAATCATGGCCGCACCTCAATATTACCCACATCCCAATTCAAAATATCGGGGAAACCCCTATATCGAGGGGCTTGGCTTGCCGCTCTCAACGGCACAATTTTATGCGAACTGTGAGATCCCTTTTCAGTGTGATCTGGATCTTGCAGGGGTGGATGAATCGCTGCATTCATATTTTATCCGCACTGCCATTGATCAACTGGCGGACGTGTATACCTCTCCAGATGAGGCGTACCGTTTATATGACCAGATACGACGGATGATCGAGGCTGGGTATGCTCGACGCAATCCAATTGGGGCCGATGTACGCCGAATATTAGCTGCGATTGATCGTGACAAGGCCGAGCCATGGAAAGCTTCACATGTATTGGAACTAGAATTGTCTGTTCAGTATAGCCTGTTACTGCTAGGGCTCAGTGGACGTGGGAAGAGCACGATGGTTAGGCAAATTTGCCAACAGATACCACAAACGATAGAACATGATCGCTATACGGACCTGCATGGTCACGAAATTATTGTGAGTCGAGTGCAGGTGACCTATCTGTACATTGAAATTCATGATCGCCGTGGCCAAAAAGCACTTTTGCTGAACTTGTTAGAATCACTCGACGCTGTCACTGGTGAGAGTTATAGCCATACCCATAGGAACCGCTCTGTTAATGAGTTGATTTCGGTAGTGCAAAAATCGTTTATCGGCCATGGGGTTGGTTTGCTGATCCTTGATGAAGCGCAGAACCTGGCCAGGTCTGCCAAGAATGAAGTGATCAGTAACAACGAGAAAACGACCATGAAATTTCTAGAGGAACTATTAAATCGAGTGGGGATCCCGTTGATGTTTGTCGGAACATTGGCCACGATGAAATTGTTTGATAGCGAAATGACGCTAACCCGCCGAGCAACTAAAAATGGATTTATGCAGTTGGTGAGCTGCGATATACATAGCTCATTTTGGCTGCGTTTTATCCGCCTGATATGTCAAACCAGATTTCTGAAAAACCAGAAAACATCAGAGGATGTATTACGCCAACATATACATTATTTGAGTGCCGGTATCCCGGCTATTGCAACCAGTCTAGTTCGCGCCACGCTATCATATCTAACCCTGCTGAAACCAACAGATCAAGATCTCTCGATCGCTGCATTGGACTTATGTTTCAATCGCGAATTTAAAATCCTCCAGCCTGCGTTGAGTGCTCTGCGTAAGGGTGATTACTACCAATTTGAGGACCTATCGCCGATGTTACTGCTCGAATCAGTGGGAAATAGTCAGGTTGTTGATGGAGACACATATTCAGCAGAGGGAGAAATCCTGCTGCAAGGTGAGGTTAAAATCACCAAAAAGCTGCCAAAAACAGAGGAAAAGAAGCTAAAAACTTTAGAGCAATTATCCCCGGATTCATTGCTGGGGCAACTCGGTTACTCTGTAGATAAGGGGCCGTGCAAATGATCCTCCATCGGTTGGAGTTGCTACCTGGTGAGCATTTAGGGGCGGTAGTTGGCCGGATGCATGTGCTGAGCACGCACGGGACGTTTACTGCAACGGCCCAGATGCTGGGGCTGAGCAGCCCACAAATCCGTCCCCATCGTTTATGTCATCCCGACGATCCTGTCCTCGATACCCAATTTCGGGCCCGACAAGTTCAACGTGCGTGGCAGGATCACTCTGTCGGCAATTATTTAGCTTCTTTTTTGACTCCGGATGAGCAGAGGATAGTGGCATCAGCACTGGCGGGCCGTTCCCAGCTTCGGTTACGGGTGACTGGCCTGCACAATGTACAACACCAATATTGGCGCTGGTGCGCAGACTGTATTGCCGAGGATTATGAGCTCTATGGTATGCCCTACTACCACCGAGATCATCAACTACCAGGAGTGTTCCATTGTCATCGGCATCAACGCGGTTTGTCTGGTCACTGCGCAGGCTGTGGTTTTTCCGCCAAATTGTTGTCGGAGCAACTGATCCCGCCCTACGACAGCCTCTGTTCCCATTGTGGACACTGGATGGGGGGATACGATGGTCATTTTTCCGAGCGGATGCACGAGATTGAGTTGGCGTCGCTGGCATTGGCCCAGTCCACGAGCACTCTCACCCTGTGTGCACTAACTCAGCTGGTGACTGATTCGATGGGCATCTCGGGCGAGGCGATGCGCACGGTCAAAAGTATCAAAACGATCAATGCGTGGTTTCAGCAGATGGACTCGCAATGTGATCCCCTGGCACTTACTGCGTATTTCACCAATAGTGGGGGGCCAGGTCAGGTATGGCAATTACCCCCACAGCTGCGCAATGCACGGGGCTACCATGAGAAGTCAGCCCGAGATCCGTTGCACCCTCTGGCCCACCTAATGATGTTGCAGCATGCAGGCGTCGATCTGGTGAGGCTCTTGGGATCTGAGGGGTGATCGGTGTTGACCTCGGTGATCCCCACCTATATCCCTGGCGAGTCGGCCTACAGCTGGGTCAGCCAGTATTTTGTTCATTCGGCATACAGTGATCGAAACCATTTTTGTAACCAGCTATTCCACTGTCCTGCTGTTCGGTTGCATCCGGCATTACCAGGCCATATTGAGGCGGCTGCCCAAGCGGCGGGGGTGGATCCGCAATACCTGCTGCACCACGGCTCGGCCTTCCCATTGTTCGCCCTGACGCTGAACAATAAGCGCCAAGTCCACGCCCTGGCTGCCGCTATGCTGGGTGAGGGGAGGGGAATAATGGCCCTGTCAGGACAAGCCGCCAGCAAACTGAGCAAACTGAGGGTCGGTGGCGCTTGCCTGAAATGGTGTCCGGCCTGTCTTCTAGAAGATGAAAAGCAGTTCGGGTGTGGGTATTGGCATACGGTACACCAGTTGTATGGGGTCACGGCCTGTGCCAAGCATGAGCTACGATTGCAAACCCTGGCGGCCAGTGCGGGAGGTATTGATCGGCGACTGCTAATACCGGATCCCGAGATACCCTGTGGACCATCGCGTCCATCTGAACAGGAAATCAACATTTCTACATATATCACCGCTATGCATCGGTATCTGTGCGTCCAGTCGCCAACGGAGTCGCTAGCGGAGCTGTACCAGCGATGGCTCGGGCAACAGGGCTATCTGACGGCCAGAGGCCATCTGCGTAGCCAGCCCCTGTTGCAGGCCATGACGGAGTTCTGGCAGGGGTTGTTTGCCGATATAACGCCAACAGTGCCACCGGGGCTGGCCAACTATCGATACGTCTCGGGGCTGGTGCATGGCAACCGCAATCACCACTACCTAAAGCATGCGATGTTGATGGCGTTTGTAAGCCGTAGCCCAGCGGAATTTTTTTCTATCAGTAGCCCAGCTGCGGTGCAGATACAATCCACTATGCCTAGCGACGGACAGCTATCAGAAACAGCAATACTGACATTGTTGGTGAAGCGGGTTTCCATGCGACAGATTGCCTGCCAGACCGGATACAGCATCGGCTATATCAAGCAACTCGCCCTGAGACACAATCAACCGATTGATCACCGTGCCAAGCGCATTACAGCTGAAGTTGAGCGGGGAATATGGCGTCAGGCGTTCATGGGGGGATCACGGCAGCAGATCGCGCACAGTCATGGCGTTTCTGTCGGGGCGGTCGAAGCCATTATTCAGAGCCACCAAGGGCTGTCTGACTGGCGACGGCATTTGAGAAGGGTTAACCGTCTCCGTGAGCACCGTGTAACGGTGGCTGCATATTTGGCAAAACATGCTGATGCTAGTCGAGGCTGTGTCGAGCAGGTGTGCAGAACGGCTTTCACCTGGCTCTATAAACATGATCGTGCTTGGTTGTATCAACAGTTACCTGCCGCCAAGCGAGCAGTTCACCATCCCAGTGTGGATTGGGAAGAACGGGATAGGAAACTGGCTGAGCAACTGGGGCAGCTGGCCGAGCAGGCAAGTTCGCTATCTGCATTGGAACGGGCAGTCGATAGGCCAGACTGCCTGAGGAAGTACAAAACACGTCTACCGCTCAGTTACGCATTGGCTGTGCGGCTGGTTGCGGCGTATGCCGCTCAACATCCTATGCCCTGATGTTCGCCGTCGATACCTATACAGGTTCTGATATCAGGCATCATAACGAGGAGTATTGCCATGAAGGTCGAAGCAATCGTTCCTACCACACAGGTCGTCGATATTTTGTGTGATGTCTGTGGTGCTAGTACTACTAAATCGTTCGGTACGCAGGAATTCGGCACGCTGGAGGCTTGCTGGGGTTATGGTTCGCAGCACGATGGTGAACGATATCAGGTACACCTATGTGAAGGCTGCTTTTTTGGGGCGCTGGCCAACCTGAGACAGGAGCATCGGTTGATGAATATGTTTTCGGATGATTATCAACCCGCAGACCCTGATCAATTTGGGAAAATTGAAGGCAATCGAGAGCTTATCTAACCACGATTTGAGTGGTTGTGTTGATCGGCTCATCAAGTGAGTCGATTGGTCGAGGTCATCGGCTCATCAAGTGGGTCGGTTGGTCGAGGTGATCGGCTCATCAAGTGAGCCGATTGGTCGAGGTGATCGGCTCATCAAATGAGCCGATTGGTCGGGGTGATCGGCTCACCAAATGAGCCTATTGTTGGTGCTTTATGGTCACGTATGAACTGTTAATCAACAGGGGATGCCATGCCTAATCCGGCCGACAAGATCGATAACTGCCTGCGCTCCCATAGGCGTAGTAATCACATCGGCCGGTTTTTCACCACCTAATCCCCACGCAGAGCGGGTGAGCCATCTCATCGTTTTAGCAGTATCTCCCCGGTGTAGGGATATGGCTGCGTCCACTGCTAAGGCTGCCCAGTAAACGCGATCTCCCTGAGCTGTCGATAAGCGATTGCCCCGTTTGATTTGGCGATTCAGTGTGTCTCGGCTAATGCCAATCATCTGGCAGATTGTTCGGGTATTAGACCCCAATAGCTTGCTCAGTTTGACGACGATCTCAGGAGATACACCAGACACTATGTGCTGATGGGCGGCTAGCCAGTTACGTGGTAGACCGAGCGACTCCAGAACAGATAGATTGCTGGTTGGGGGAGATTGCTCTACATGAGTCATGATGAGTCTGCGCCTCCGTCTGGGGGTTGTTGATGGCAGCCCAATGCGAATCATCACTCAGGAGTTCATTGGGTCATCATCTAGTTTGGGGCATTTCGCAAGTCGTTGGCTAAAAAATTGACATTATGAATTAATTCTATATAAATCAATGCCTTAAATTAACCTACACCTATTGACTTAGTTGTCGTTCAACACCAGCGTGCACCATTGAGTTGAAGGTCTCCATATGACAACCATTGTGCGTTCAATCTGTTCCCTTTCTGGCCACCAATAGCTGTGCAGTCATGATAAGCACATAGTCACGTCACTTCTAAACTCAACTTCCGCCAATCATCCTCACACCATTGTATGTCATTTTGTATTGCCATTTGTGTAATCAAAATGCATACTCATGTAATGCAAAATGATTACAGGCAGTGTGCATCACTTTAACCAGAGGTTATGATATGAGCATCATTAAAGAGGCAATAAAAAAAAGCCTTTCAAATCAAGCTGATGATAATTCAACCACACCGATTTCCATCCGGCTTCCTGTCGTTCTTAGTAACGAACTTGATGAGCTTTCCCTTACTCTTGACCGTTCAAAGAGCTTCCTTATCAGTGAGTTTATCAAAGCCGGTATAGAGGAAACTAATTCACTTTTAGCTGAGCGTTCTCTGCTTACTGACGCAGATCAGAAGCAAATACCTAGTGAGCAGGAAGGCAACAAAAAGAGGGGTGTTCTCAAAGCAAAAAAATTCATGCTGAACACTAACTACAATAATGATAAGGATTCGCACTTTGATATGTTGAAAAACAGCGAGGCTGCTGCTTTTTGTAAAGGCTGGAAAGAGTACATCTGTCAGTTATCTCTAGGCGACAAGGTTTATTTGTACCAGAGTGGCGTGGGTATTGTTGCAGTTGGCACAGTATCGGGGGACTTGAAAAAAAGTGAGTATCACGGTATTGCTGACGATAAATATGCTAAACAGCTTAAAGATTTTAAGTCCGGGTTTAAGGCAATATCCGCCCGCCGATTTAAAGAAATTACTGGGGGGGGGGCTAATTTCCGTCGCACGATGGTTGAACTCACAACATATCAAGCTTTGGAGATTGATAAGGAAGTCGAGCGGCTATCTGCATGTGCTACAAACATTTGATCCGTCAGTAGGGGCATTAAAAGCACGATATTCACATTTTCAAAGAAAATGTGAATATCCACTACTTTACGGAATCATCATGCCATATATGCAAGCGGTATATAGCTTGAGTTTAGCTAGTCTTTCTGCCTAGTGGTATCACGCGTCAACAGTAAGTCTGTTTCTCTGGAGGCCGTACCACACTTGGCTCATATGAGGGGATAAATAAGCGTAATTTCCCCTTATTCAATTACCTACTCCGGCAATGTTTGCACCAGCTTTGGTGAGTGGAACCCTTCGAAGAATTTCTCAAGCCAAAAAGTTCCTGCAACTCACCGGGGGTTTTGGCAGTAGTGGATTTACAGTTTGGGCAAGTGTGAGGGAGTGGATCCCACAATTGACTTAATACGTTGCCCACTAAACTAAATAAAGCAGTCCCAACAATTGGGATGACAACATTTTCCGCAATACCAGCTGCAACCATATCTTTAGCCACAGATTCGTTATTCTTTTCTGTTTCTTGCTTAACTAGATCTTTTGGAGATAGTTGCGTTGATTCAACTTTAATTCCATGATCAGAAATACATTTTCCTGCGGCATCAGCCACTTCCAAAATGTCCCATGGTGTATTTCCTAAAGCATCAGCCACAGCCTTTAGCTGGTCTATCGATAACCCGCTCTCACCTTTCTCTATGCGAGACCATGTAGACGCTCCAACCCCGACCTTTTCTGCTAATCGGACCTGTTTCATACCAGCTATGGTTCGCATTTCTACTAGAACTGCGCCGAGCACTGCCCCTGTGGTCGTCATGTTAGTCACACTTTTGATGTTACTCATAGGGGATCTCCTTCAACATATGCAAACGTGCAACATATCACATCCTGCGCCTATAAGCAAAACAACACCACTGAATCAAAAGTTGCACCTAGGCAATTCTTGTTGTTTTGGAATCTTGCAGTGTGTGCAATGTTGTTGTATCGTTTGTTCTGTCGACGCTAATCACGCGGTATAGGTTGGCCAAATGATTTATCTATCCTTGGACAAAGTACACAGGAGACGTATATGTCTATGCTCGATTTTCTGGGAGATGTAGTGAAGGGAACTGCTCTGGCTGCGACAACAATCGCGTCTCTACCGGTTTTAGGTGCAGTGGGTACTATTTCGGCGGCGGGAGCGGTAGTCGCAGTGGCTGTCGGCACCACTGCGGCAGCGATTGATCATACTAACAAGGATGATTAACAAAACCGGCTCGATGTAGGGCGTCCACATGAGTGTTTGTTTTTTTGACCATGTGAAATTTGCTGTTGTGTAACAGCTGTTTGATGCAGTTGCGTATTGAGTGACTTGCACAGTTTGTTTACCTCTGTGCGAATACAATAATGCTCAGTCTACGAACATACCAACATGCATAACTACTTGGAAAACGTTCGCATTGTCGCCCTGAGGTTTGGTGCCATCCGGTTTATTCAGGGGGTAACATTAACCAGCCTATACCGCCTTATGATCTTACCCGCAGCACTTAATAAGGATTTAGTTATGTCAGGAAGTATTCAGTTGCCTCACACTTGTCCACATTGCCAAAAAGTAACGGCAAAGACCTATCAGGAACTTGAGGCTAAATTTGGCTTTCGAAATCAAAAGCAGACAGTAACCAAGCAAAGCTGGTGCCGAGTTTGCCGTTCAACCAAGGAATAGGCGGAGGCTACACATGTTCGATGCATTAGGTTCTCTGATAGCTAAAGCAGCAGAGATGGATGTAGAGAAACTCGCGATGGTGTGTATAGTTGCCATCGTCATTGTCGCAAAGAGCGCTAAAGAAGCTAAAAGTTGATGAGTCATCAAGACCGTGTAATAAGGGGGCGTTACGGTATATCGGCGCCCTTTTTGTAATTTAGTTACATGAAATTTATTACGTCAGCCAAAGCTTGGTTTCCAACTTCAATGTCTTGCTTGTTCGTTGAGCAGGCGGAGGATTGCTATCGAGTTTCCAACTTAAATGTCACTTGTGGTGTCGCTAAGTTACTGAATCGATTGATCAGCTAGTTTCCAACTTAAATGGTCATGATCAGTTTAGGAGCTACAGTTAAGCCTTATAAACAACAGGGCCACCCAGACGGGTGGCCCTTCGTTTACATGGACTTTATCTGCATGCTGCTATCCGAATGTCCGGCTTAAGTCCTTGAGCTGGCTCGCTTTGCTCTGCAAGTTGGCACTGGTTTCACTCACCTGATCGATTTTGAGACTGTTATCGTGAGAGAGCGAGGATATCTGGTTGATATTGCGACTGATCTCCTCGATGACCGCTTGTTGCTCGGTGGCAGCGGCGGTGATCTGGTTTGAAAAATCAGAGACCTTGTCTATCTCGATCACAACCTGATTCAGGTTGCCGGTACTTGCCTGGGTGGTGGCGAGGCAGGCGTTGGTTCTGGTCACATTGAGATGCATCATCTCTTTCCATCCCCCCAGGGTTTGCTGGATATGGCCAATGCTGTTCTGGATCTGCTCTGTCGCCTTGTGGGTTCTGGTCGACAGGCTGCGAACCTCGTCCGCCACCACTGCAAAGCCACGCCCCTGATCGCCTGCCCGTGCGGCTTCGATGGAGGCATTTAGCGCCAGCAGGTTGGTTTGATCCGCAATGCCGCGAATTTCGCTCATGATGGTGCCAATCCGCTCGGACTCGCTCGCCAGCTCAACGGCTGACTGAAAGGCTTGCTCCGCTTGGGTGGCCAGCGCCGACATCTCTTCTCCTGCTTCCGAAAGCTGGGTGCTGGTGGTGATGCAGTGGCTACGGGCCTCTTCAATCTGGCTGTTGCTGTCTTGAATATTGCGGTTGATCTCCTCGGCGGCCGAAGCCATCTGGGTGACGGCGGTGGCAATCTGCTGGATCTGCGTGTCTTGCGAAGAGATATCCTGGCTTGCCAGCGAGGCGGAGCCACGCAGGTCATTGGCCATGGCATTGAGCGACGCGGTGGTGTCATCTACCCTGCCGAGTACGGTACGGATCTTCGCTTGCCCGAGCTTGATATGGAAATCGGCAATGCTGTGGGGGGCATCCCCCGAGAAGATAAGGCGGCTGATGCTGTCGTAATCCTGTTCGAGCTGCTGCAAGAATCGCGGTGTGAGGAAGAGAGGGTGGCGATTGAACCAGATGGCTGCCAAGAGGGGAATGATGACCCAGAGCGCCTGCAGCGGTGAGAGCAGCCAGACCGCGCTGATCACGCTGACGAGCAGCAGGGGGATGGTCATCATGGCTGGCGTGAGCTGACGCAGGCCCATGTGAATGGCAGAGCTGGTTTCACGGGCTTTAAGGGTTTTGTACATCTTGCTGGCACGCGCTTTGTGCTCTGCGGCGGGACGGCAGCGGACGGATTGGTAACCCACCATCTTGCCATCTTCATAAATCGGGGTGACATAGGCATCAACCCAATAATAGCGACCATCTTTGCAGCGATTTTTTACCATGCCTCGCCATGGTTTGCCTGCCTGCAGGTGGGCCCAGAGATCGGCAAACGCTGCCTTGGGCATGTCGGGGTGGCGCACCAGATTGTGATGCTGCCCCAACATCTCTTCCAGGCGATAGCCTGCCACCTGACAAAACGCCGGATTGGCGTAGGTGATGTCCCCTTTGAGGTCGGTCGTCGATACCAACTGGATATCGTCGGCAAATTCAACCTCGGTATCTGTGGTGTGAAGCGAGCTGGTTACCATGATCAGGCTCCGGTTTCGGCGTAACGGAATACTTCGTTTGAGTATGGCAGAGGATGTTCATTTATTGTGTTGTTGCACATTAACTCTTGTGCTACTGCGTGGGGACGGGATGGGTCTCACATTTTTACAGCACAGTTCGGCGAGGGGAGGCAGGCCAAGTCACATGGCCCGGAGAGCAGCAAACCCCTCATCCTTTGGCTGTCTCAAATTGATTGCCGTTAGGAATAGACAAACGCCGATCAGTTGAGCGGCGTTTTGTCTATGAGGTGCCGGATGGTTTCACACTCGGCTGCTTTGGCATTTTGCCTGTTTAAAGATGGGCGACTTAAAACAGCAGTTGCGTCAGGTAGCCCATCAGGATCGCCATGCCGAGGATCACGGTAAGAAAGGCCGCAATCATCGGTGTTCTGAACATCGATTTGAGCAGGATCACCTCGGTCAGGCTGGCACCGGCACTGCCGATGATCAGCGCCATGACGGCGCCCATCCCCATCCCTTTGCCCAGCAGTACCGACGCCAGCGGGATCACGGCCTCGGCGCGGATGTAGAGCGGGATCCCGACGATGGCGCTGAAGGGGATGGCCAGCGGGTTGTCGGCGCCGGCATGGGCGGCGATCCACTCGGCTGGAATAAAACCGTAAATAAACGAGCCGATGAGCACCCCCAGCAGCAGGAAGGGCAATACCGCTTTGAACTGTTGCCAGGCATCGAGGCGAGCTTTGATCCAGGCGGTGGGGAGCTGTGGCGCTCTGGTCAGGGCTGCCGTGCCATCGCTGCAGCAGGAGAGGGTGGCCTGCTCTGCCATCTCTGGTTGCGGAGCCGGGCAGCACACTGCCCCGTTGAGGGGTTTGATTGCGCGAATGGCACTGCGTTGGTTGTCACTGGAATGTGCTTGAGTGGTGGCGCGGGTCGCCGGGCCACAGCCGCTACCGCAAGAGGGGGTGGCCTCTTTGGGGTCGATGACATGGCGCTCGAATCCCAATCTGTCGAGCAGCATGCTCGCCATGACGGAGACGCTGGCGGCGATCACGGCGTAGAGCAGGGTCACTTTCCAGCCGAAGGTGGCCCACATCAAGCCGATGATGATGGGGTTCAGCAGTGGCGAAATAAACAGGAAGGTGAGGGTGGGGCCAAAGCCAGCCTTGGCCGAGAGCAGCCCTCTCAGCATGGGGATGGTGGAGCAGCTGCAAAAGGGGGTGACGGCACCGAGCAGGGCCGAGAGCAGATAGCCCTTGCCATGGCGCGCCCCCAGCATCCGCTGGATCTTCTCGTCGGGGATCTTCTGGCGGATCAGGCTGACCCCGGCGCTAATGACCACAAACAGCACCGACAGCTCGACAGCCAGAAACAGGAACATCTGGGCTGCATCGGTCAGCATGGTTAACCACTCATTCATTGTCGTATCCTCACCTGGTTTCTATATTTCCAGAATAATCGAAACAAATGGCCGGTCAAGATATTTCTGGTATTATCGAAATATCAAATTTGTGGAGGGCGCAGAGATGCAACTGGAAGAGGTCGCCAAGGCATTGAAAGAGCTGGGTCATCCGACCCGGCTGTTTATCTTCAAGCATCTGGTCAAGGCGGGAGAGCAGGGGCTGCCGGTGGGGGAGCTGCAAAAGCAGCTGGCGATCCCCGCTTCCACCCTCAGCCACCATATCGCGGCGCTGGTCTCGGTGGGGCTGGTGAAGCAAAACCGGGAGAGTCGCACCCTGCTTTGCGTCTCTCAATACGCGGTGCTGGAGGAGATCATCGCTTTTTTCCGCGATGAGTGTTGCGTCAACAGCCCGGAGCATCGGCAAGATCAAAGGCAAGAGCTGCCTTCCTGAGGGCTATGGCTGCTAGTAGTGCGGTCAGTTGCGCTGCGCGCAATAAAAAAACGCCGATCATGTGATCGGCGTTTTGCATTGATGTCGCTAGATTCGGGCATTAACCCAGATTGGCTGCGACCTTGCTTTGGGCTTGTCCTTTGCGCTTGATGACAAAGCCAATGCCCAACACCACCAGCCAGGCTGGGATCAGTTCGACCGAGATGCGAAAATCCGGGGTCATATACATGATCACCAGAATACCGGCCATGAACGCGAGGCAGAGATAGTTGCCGAAGGGGTACCAGAACGCCTTGAACTTGGGCTGGACACCCTCTGCGACCTTGGCCTTGCGGAACTTGAGGTGCGCGAGGCTGATCATCGCCCAGTTGATCACCAGTGCGGAGACCACCAGCGCCATCAGTAGACCGAACGCCTTGCCCGGCATCAGGTAGTTGATCAGCACGCAGAGCAGGGTGGCGATGGCCGAGACCGAGAGGGCAACCAGCGGCACGCCGCTCTTGTTGGTCTTGAGCAGGGCTTTCGGGCCGTTGCCCTGTTTGGCCAGACCGAACAGCATCCGGCTGTTGCAGTAGACGCAGCTGTTGTAGACCGACAGTGCCGCCGTCAGCACCACGATGTTGAGTACGGTGGCGACCAGATTGCTGTCCAGTGCATGGAAGATCATCACGAACGGGCTACCGCCTTCCACCACTTTACCCCAGGGGTAGAGGGACATCAGGATAGCCAGAGCACCGATATAGAAGATTAGGATGCGGTAGATCACCTGATTGGTGGCCTTGGGAATGCTCTTCTCGGGATTGTCCGCTTCGGCGGCGGTAATACCCACCAGCTCCAGACCGCCAAAGGAGAACATGATCACCGCCATCGCCATCACCAGACCGCTGATGCCGTTGGGGAAGAAGCCCCCTTGTGCCCACAGGTTGGTGACGCTCGCCTCGGGGCCACCGGCACCAGAGATGAGCAGATAGCCGCCAAAGCCAATCATGCCGATGATGGCGACCACCTTGATGATGGCGAACCAGAACTCCATCTCGCCAAACGCTTTGACGTTGGAGAGGTTGATGGCGTTGATCAGCACGAAGAAGAAGGCTGCCGACATCCAGGTCGGGATCTCGGGCCACCAGTACTGGACATAGATGCCCACCGCGGTCAGCTCGGCCATGCTCACCAGCACGTAGAGCACCCAGTAGTTCCAGCCGGACGCAAAACCGGCAAACTCACCCCAGTATTTGTAGGCAAAGTGGCTGAATGAACCGGCTACCGGCTCTTCCACCACCATTTCGCCGAGCTGGCGCATGATCAGGAAGGCGATAAAGCCGCCGATGGCATACCCCAGCAGGACCGAAGGGCCTGCCATCTTGATGGTTTGGGCAATGCCCAGAAAGAGGCCGGTGCCGATGGCGCCGCCCAAAGCAATCAACTGAATGTGGCGGTTTTTAAGGCCGCGCTTCAGCTCCTCACCGTCTTGTTTCAAATCCATGGGTCTGTCCTTACGTCTCTGTTATCTCTGGTCGGTGTTGGGCTCATCCTGAGCAGGCCGCAGTGCGTAGCCAAAACCTGACGAAAGCTGTATTTGTTTCGTTACGCCACGCCATTTTCAATTTTTAGTGTTGGCTGGCAACCGAAGCAGAATAGTGATAATCCGCCATGAATGCACCTGTTTTCCATCTCTAATGGCCGTGTTTTGTACCAAAGGCAGCTTTTTCATGATCTGAAGAGGCTTCTCGGTAGTTTCTGGTTGATGTTTGTGCAATCGAATTCTGTTTTGTTGACATTTTGTCTTGTTGGTGCGCTTTTGTGGTGCCAAGCCACAAATGGATGCAAATGATGCCAAACAAGCGAGAGTACAGGGAAGAGTGCAGGGAGTTGGAGTACAGAGAGCGCGAAAGCGTGCTGCAACAAGGGGTTGCCCGGGGTGTACTGGTGGCGCTCTGGTTAGGGATTGCCGCGAGTCCGCTGTTGTTGCTGGTGGCCGCCACCATGCTGCTGGGCTGGCTCTCGCTCGGTGATCATGGGTTGCTGCACTACTGGCAGCCGCTGTTGCTGGTTGGTGGGGTAACGGGGGCGCTCGTTGGCGGCTGGCTGGCGGAGCGGGTTCGCCTGCGCCACGGTTTGCTGGCCTTCTATGGCCGGTTGATGAACAACCCTGAGCTCAATCGTTAGTGAACGCTGGCTGTTTGCCGAGCGCAGCAGAACGGAATCGAATAGCGGCTAACTGGCAGCAGGTGACAAGGGCACAACGCCAAGGTCGACAAGAAGAGGGATAAGCATTTGTGGTGCTTATCCCTTTTTTATCCACGCTTTTCACTGTCATCTATGTGAATTGCAGTTCGCCACAGCTGACTTTCGCCGCGACACTGTAATTTTTATCTTTTGTTGATGCCGATAGCTGTAAAGCTGGCTTAACAGAGCTGGCGGCGCAGACCGGTTGCCTCGAGGACCTTGGCGCTGATCTCCTCCACCGAGTGGGAGCTGGTATCGAGGAAGCGGATCGCCTCCTGGCGAAACAGCCTCTCCACGCAGGCCAGCTCCTGCTCGCATTGTTCGATGGAGGAGTAGCGGCTGTTGGCACGGCGCTGGTTACGGATCTCGTGCAGCCGCTGCGGCGCTATGGTGAGGCCAAACAGCTTGTGACGGTTGGCCTTGAGGGGGGCGGGCAGCTCCAGCATCCCCATGTCCTGCTCGATAAAGGGGTAGTTGGCGGCGCGAATGCCAAACTGCAGCGCCAGATAGAGGCTGGTGGGGGTCTTGCCGCAGCGGGAGACCCCGATCAGGATGATGTCCGCCTCATCGTACTCCTTGGTGGTGATACCATCGTCGTTGGCAAGTGCGAAGTTGACCGCCTCGATGCGATCGTCATAGAGCTTGCGGTTCTCCATGCCGTGGGTGCGGTGGAGGCGGGGCTCGGCTTTTACCCCCAGCTCCTGCTCCAGCGGGCTGACGAAGGTATTGAGAAAGTCGTGGCCGCACGCCTCCGATTTCAGTACCTCTTCCCGTACCAGCGGGTCGACGATGGTGTGAAACAGGATGGGGCGTACCCCGGTCTGGCGAAACTGCTCGTCGATCCGCATCCGTACCTGACGGGCTTTCTCCAGTGTCTCCACAAAGGGGATAGTGATCTGCTCGAAGGCCAGCGGAAACTGGCTCAGTACCGCGTGGCCGAACACTTCGGCGGTGATGGCGGTGCCGTCTGAAACATAAAATACGGTGTGCACGTAGGGCTCCTGTGATACCGCGGGTGGTGTCGCATGGGGTAAGGGGTGAGAAGTATCTCCCGAAACCATACCAGTTTTGTCAACCGGTCTGCTGTGCCCAAGTTGTGAAGTGGCTTGCAAACCTGAATCGTTATCTTTTTGTGTCGCCATTGTAGAATGTTCCGGTCATTCGACCATCCCCAACTCTTGCTCGGGGATTTTTTTGAAAATAAGTAGAAAACGTTTTCATGGTCGTTGGCAACAAAAGAAACAGACAATAACGCACCTGACTTACCCATAACCTCATCGATTAAATCGGGCGCTCGAGGTGCTATGGCATCGGTGCCCACCAACCTGGAGACATCCAAGTGCAACAGTACGTGCTCTGGTACGAACAACTCGGAATGCAGGACGTAGAACGAGTTGGCGGCAAGAACGCATCCCTTGGCGAGATGATCAGCAACCTCTCTGGCGCCGGCGTATCCGTGCCGGGGGGCTTTGCCACCACCGCCTTTGCGTTTAACGAGTTTCTGGAGTCAAGCGGCCTCAACGGCAAGATCCACCATCTGCTCGACAATCTCGACGTGGACGATATCGCCGCCCTCAACCGGGCCGGTCAGCAGATCCGCGACTGGGTGATCGAAGCTCCGTTCCAGCCCGAGCTGGAGCAGGCTATCCGGGTTGCCTATGAAAAGTTGAGTGCCGGTGTCGAGGCCTCGTTTGCGGTGCGCTCCTCCGCCACTGCCGAGGATATGCCGGACGCCTCCTTTGCCGGTCAGCAGGAGACCTTCCTCAACGTACGTGGCATCGATGCCGTCATGACGGCGGTCAAGCATGTGTTTGCTTCCCTGTTCAACGATCGCGCCATCTCCTATCGGGTGCATCAGGGCTACGACCACAAGGGTGTTGCCCTCTCGGCCGGGGTGCAGCGGATGGTGCGTTCCGATCTCGCCGCCTCCGGCGTCATGTTTACTCTGGATACCGAGTCCGGCTTCAACGACGTGGTCTTTATCACCGGCGCCCATGGTCTGGGCGAGATGGTAGTGCAGGGAGCGGTCAACCCGGACGAGTTCTATGTGCACAAGCCGACTCTCAAGGGGGGCCGCCCGGCGGTGGTGCGCAAGACCCTCGGCTCCAAGCTTATCAAGATGACCTATTCGGACGATGCCGGTCACGGCCGTCAGGTGAAGATTGTCGACACCAATGAGGCCGAGCGCCGCCGCTTCTGCATCACAGATGAGGAGGTGATGGCGCTGGCGAAACAGGCCCTCATCATCGAGCAGCACTATGGCCGCCCGATGGATATCGAGTGGGCCAAGGATGGTCAGGATGGCCAGCTCTATATCGTGCAGGCCCGCCCGGAAACCGTGCGCAGCCGCCAGGAGGCTAACACCCTCGAGCGTTTTGCCCTCAAGCAAGCGGGCAAGGTGTTGATCGAGGGGCGTGCTATCGGTCACAAGATTGGTGCGGGCCCGGCGCGGGTCATCTCCTCCATCAGCCAGATGGACGAAGTGCAACCCGGCGATGTGCTGGTCACCGACATGACCGACCCGGACTGGGAGCCCATCATGAAGCGGGCCTCCGCCATCGTCACCAACCGGGGGGGGCGCACCTGTCACGCCGCCATTATCGCCCGTGAGCTGGGCATTCCGGCAGTGGTGGGCTGTGGCAACGCTACGGATCATATTCAGCCGGGCCAGCGGATCACCGTGTCCTGCGCGGAAGGGGATACCGGTTTTATCTATGACGGCGAGCTGGACTTCGACGTGGCGGTGACCGAGGTGGGCAATATGCCGCGCCTGCCCATCAAGATCATGATGAACGTCGGCAACCCGGACCGCGCTTTCGACTTTGCCCAGTTGCCTAATGCAGGCGTAGGGCTGGCACGCCTTGAATTTATCATCAACCGGATGATCGGGGTGCACCCCAAGGCCTTGCTGGAGTTTGACCAGCAAACCCCAGAGCTGCAGGCCACCATCGCCAAGATGATCGCCGGCTACGACAGCCCGCGGGAGTTCTATGTGGCCAAGCTGACCGAGGGGATCGCGACTCTGGGGGCCGCCTTCTGGCCGGAGCGGGTGATCGTGCGGATGTCGGACTTCAAGTCCAACGAGTACGCCAATCTGGTGGGCGGTCGTGGCTACGAGCCCCACGAGGAGAACCCGATGATCGGTTTTCGTGGCGCATCCCGCTACATCGCCGATAGCTTCCGCCCCTGCTTTGCCCTCGAGTGCGAGGCGATCAAGCGGGTGCGCGATGTGATGGGGTTGACCAACGTCGAGGTGATGATCCCCTTCGTGCGTACCGTGGGCGAGGCGGAGCAGGTGATCGACATCCTGGCCGAGAACGGTCTGCGCCGCGGCGAGCGGGGGCTCAAGGTGATCATGATGTGCGAGATCCCGAGCAATGCCCTGTTGGCAGACAAGTTCCTCGAGCACGTGGATGGCTTCTCCATCGGTTCCAACGACATGACCCAGCTCACCCTTGGGCTGGATCGGGATTCCGGGCTGATTGCCCACCTGTTCGACGAGCGCAACGAGGCGGTCAAGGCACTGCTGTCGATGGCGATCCAGGCAGCGCGCAAGGCGGGCAAGTACGTGGGGATCTGCGGTCAGGGCCCATCTGATCATCCGGACTTCGCCGCCTGGCTGGTGGAGCAGGGGATCGACTCGGTGTCGCTCAACCCCGATACCGTGGTCGATACCTGGCTCTATCTGGCGGAGCAGCATGGCGCCAAGTAAGTCACTGTCAAAATGAGCAGCAGAAAGGGGGCCATAATGGCCCCCTTTGTTATCTGCGTGTCGCGACCTATTTCGGCTGCTGTTCTGCCCCCGACAGCTCGATCTGCACATTCACCCCTTCGCTCTTGAGCTTGGTGGCGATGGCGTTGAGATCGGTGCCCGGTTTGGCCTCAAGCAGGGCGATGCCGCCGCTGCTCTGCTTGAAGTTCAGGCCGTGGCGGCTTGCCAGCGCCTTGGCGGTGGCATCGTCAGCTTCCACCAGCAGGGTGCCGCTTACAGTCAGCTCGGGGCTGGCGGCCCCTTGCATCAACACGTCACCGCGGCGCAGGGTCTGTTGCGGGACCTTGCTGTCAAGGCTGCGGGCGACCCGCTTCTTGCTGCCGTTGTCAGGAATGAGGTAGGTCTGGCCGTTCACCTCTATGGTGCTGTACTGCTTGCCATCCATGGTGATGGACTCCTGGGCGCAGAGCTGTCCCGAGAGGGGGGCCAGCAGGGTTGCCAGAAGCAAGGTAACAGGTTTGTTCATGGTAATACTCCTAGCGTGTTAGCTGCGGTTGGCATCGTGACCCAGGACCCGCAGGGACCATGAGATCAGCTTGCCCGGTTGGCGATTGTTGCGCTCGGTCAGGGTGGTGCGCTCACGGGTCTCGCGATTGAGCAGAGAGACCTGACGGGTACCGTTGGCAACATCGGTCACTTCCAGTCGCCATGTGCCTTGCGCCGATTCGCCGTAGAACTTGTTGGATAGCATCCGCATGTCGCGCAATCCCTTGGTTCGTACAAAGCCCAGCTGCTGCTGGTCGAGAGATTGGCCTACCAGGCTGTTGAAGGGGCTCAGCAGGATGCTACGGGTGCCGGCGGGGGAGACCAGTTCGATCAGCAGATCGGGCAGACGCTGGTGATCCAGGCTCACCATCACCTGAACCGCTTCTACCGTCAATGGTGTCGCGATGCGGGTTGTCGAGCTGGTCGGGCTGTTGCCCACATCCGCAATGGCGGCGGCACTGCCGGTGACATTGATCTTCTGCCACGGCAGTTGCACCAGCGGGGGGAGGGGTTGGTGATTGGCTGCCAGCTCAAGGGCCTTGTTGACGTCGATCAGACCAAAACCGTAAGTCGGGTTGAACCACATGCCGGCGGCATTGCGCTCCCACCCTTCCAGCCCTTTCACATCACGCACCTTGCCGGTGCTGCTGGTGTAGCTGACCATCACAGGTTTCTGTGTGGCATCGACCCGGGTTGCGCTGCGCGCCAGCAGATCCCGCAGGTCACGTACCGACAGATCCGGGTAGGCGGACATCAGCAGCGCCATGGCGCCGGAGGTGCTGGGGGTGGCGGAGGAGGTGCCGTTCATTACGCCGTTGTAGTCGCAGCTGGCATCCAGTTGCGGGTTGCCGTGCAGCCGGTTGGTGCTGGGATCGTCGGTGCGGTTGTAACCCATGTCGCAGCCGGGCAGATCCGTGGTCACCATCGCCGGAGAGTCGGTACCGTACTCGCCGCCGGTCGCGCTCAGGAAGATGTTGCTGCCGACGCTGGAGTAGGAGGATCTGACGCCATCGGCGTTGAGAGCGCTTACCACCAGGTTCCAGAAGTTGCTGTTGGAGGGATCGAGGTTGCTGTTTTCAAACGGCAATTTGGGGCCATTGCCGATGCGGTTAAGCACATAGCCGCCCGCCGCTATCTTGTTGAAGCCGTTGCCGGCGGCCTTGATATAGGCCGCGCTCTGCGCCTTGAGGGTCTGTTGTTCAAACAGACGATCAAGCTGGGATTGACCCAGAGAGTTGGCCGAGCGGGGATCCACCACACTCATGCCGTAGCTCTGGTTGAACACCCGGTTGTCGCGACTGGCATCGCTGTCGCCAAGGGCGTAGAGCCAATCCTTCTGCAACTGCTGGCTGTTGTCATCCAGCAGGTTGAATCCCTGCAGCTGGGCTCGCGGGGCAATTCCCTTGGTACCGATGGCGTTGTCTACCGCCGCAATAATGCCGGAGACCGAGGTGCCGTGGGCCGTATCCGGATCGGTCGGTGTCGGGTCATCGCTGCCGGTTACCACGTTTTTCGAACCCGGACGCACATTCTCCGCCAGATCCGGGTGGGCGATGGCCAGACCATCATCCACCACGGCCACATTGACTCCCTGGCCCAGCACGCCGGTGCGATGAGCCCACCAGAGGTTGAGATCATTGCCCGCTATACCGCCACGGGCGCTGAATCCATCCTGGCCGCTGTTGAGCAGATACCACTGCTGATCCTGCAGGGGATTGGCACCTGGCAGGCAGCGCTCGGTGCTGCTGCGTCCGATATCCATGCCGCTCTCCTTGCCGGTGAGCGGCGCACAACCTTCATTTGCCTGAACGAGCGCACTGGGCAGGGTCGACAGCAGTGCTGTGATCGCCAGTGCTAACGATGTTTGCTTCATTATTTTTTTAACTCCATCTTGGATCGCACCATCCTGAGTGCGACGGAAATCTATACACGGGTGGTAGGGGTTCAAAAAGAGCCATTTTCAAAAAACGCAATGAGGTTCAAAGAAATCCGATCTGGTTTATGGTAGGTATTCCAATGACGCTGGTTATGTGTTTTATTGAGAATGGTTCTCACCGTTCGCTACTGATCTTTTTATCTGTAATTCACTCCTCTCGCGACTCTCCTTCGCCGCAGCCATCTCGATTCGGGGCAATCCCGAGGGGAGCTCGTGCGCTCTTGAACGTGAGTTGCATGGTTGTGTGTGCCAACGTGAGTGCAGCTATGCATTCGGGGGTGACAGCAAGGGTGATGATGTGGAACCAGCGGTTTATTGCTTGGCGGCGGTGGATGGCTCTGTTATGGTAATTGAAATAGCCGTTTGGATGGCTAGAATGCTGTGGTTTGAGGGGCCTAATCTCTGAGAGCCACCCCGCCGCAGTCCCATAGCTTGATGCGTACCTGACAGGGAGTCCCTATGCCGTTTCGTTCCTTCTTATCTTCTCCTTTGACTGCTTCCTTGCGCGCCACTGCTGGCGCCAGCACTTTTATTGCCGCGATGGCGGTCGGGAGCCTCTCTTTTTCCGCGGTTGCCGCCGATGCGCCCTTGCCGACCAAGCAGGAGATTGTGATTGGTACCACGGTGGGGGATTTTGCCGACATGGTGACCGATTCCATCAAGCCGCAGCTGGAGGCCAAGGGGTACAAGGTCAAGCTGGTGGAGTTCACCGACTATGTGACCCCCAATATTGCTCTGGCTGACGGATCACTGGATGTGAACTGCTTCCAGCACAAACCCTATCTGGAGAGTTTTGCCAAAGATCGCGGCTTGTCGCTGGCGCCCATTACCCAGGTGCCAACCGGTCCGATGGGACTCTATTCCGGCAAGCTGGCAGCACTCGACAAGGTGAAAGAGGGGAGCACGGTGGCCATCCCCAACGATCCCACCAATCAGGCGCGGGCGCTGTTGATGCTGCAGGATCTTGGTTGGCTCACTCTCAAGGAGGGAATAAACCCGCTAAAAGCGAGCGAGTTTGATGTGGTGAACAATCCGCACAATCTCAAGCTGGTGTTGCTGGAGGCGGCGCAACTGCCACGCTCGCGCGAGGATGTGGACTTCTCGGTGATCAACGGTAATTTTGCCGCCTCCAGCGGAATCCCGTTCAGTGAAGGACTGTTTCTGGAGCGCAGCTACGATTTTATCAACTGGGTGGTGGTGAAAAGCGCAGATGCGGATCAGCCGTTTGCCAAAGATGTGGCGGCAGCCTACAACTCGGCGGCTTTCAAAGCCTATGCAACCAAGCGTTTCGTCGGCTACAAGTACCCGCAAGGGTGGGGTGGCTAACAGTCGTGAACGTGGCCCGGCTATACAACGAAAAACGCCCCGAATTCGGGGCGTTTTTTATGGTAGCAAGCCATCAACGGGCGCTTCACTGGTTGCGATAGAAGCGGTTCAGCTCGTTCATCACCTGGATCATGGCGCCCATATCCGGGGTGCCGTGCTTGATCGGGCGATAGCTGTTGCGCTCCAGCAGTTCGAAGTCGCCCTGCTTGTTGAAGTGGGTGATGGTCTCCCCTTCATAGATGGCGAAGTCGTTCTGATCCCCGGCCAGCAGCCAGTTGCGCGGGCTGGTATCAAACAGCGAGCGGCCAATGCTGTAATCGCGCGCCGGATTGCGCACGCCCAGCATCCCCTGCATCAGGGTCGGCGCCAGATCGAAATGGCTGCTCGGTTGTTCCCGAACCTCACTGCCGCGCCCCGGCCAGGCCAGTACCAGCGGTACCTGCACCTGATAGGGTGAGTAGTTGCTGCCTGCGCCCCAGCTGTTGCTGCGGGTGTCGTTGAACTCCTGGCCGTGGTTGGAGGTGATGACGACGATGGTGTTGCTGTCCATCCCCTGCGACTGCAGTTTGGTCAGCATCTGCTCAAGCAACTGGTCGGTATAGAAGACCGAGTTCTTGTAGCGGTTCTCCAGTTTTTGCAGGTTCTCCGCCCGATAGGCGGTCGCCGGATTGAAGTTGGCAAGCTCCGGCTGGAACGGCCCCTTCATGGTGGCGGGTAACTGGTAGTCGCCGGGGCTCGAGAGATAGACCAGCGAGAACCAGGGGCGCTCGGGAGAGCGCTTCTCCAGCCACTGTTGCCAGTCGGTCAGCAGCTTGCCATCGTCACTCTGCTCGGAGACAAACACCTGTTTGCGCAGACCGGCGAGGATGCTCTTGCGATACTTCTGGGCATCTTCCATCGCGCCGAACAGCCCGAACTGGTAATCCTGGCGCAGCATCTCGTCGAACAGCACCGGCGGACGCTTGTCGCTGCTGATGTCCTTGTAGTAGTGACCGGGCAACCCGTAGAAGAGGCTGAACATGCCCATCAGGTCGTCGTTGCCGCCACTCAGGTGATTGCGGAACGTCAGATGCTGATCCGCATAGCGCTGCAGATTGGGCATGTTGATGTTGTTGAGCATGTCAAAACGCAATGAGTCGACCACCACAATCAGCAGATTGTTGTGAGTCAGGGGGGCGTTGACGTTGAGCGGGCGCAGTGGGTAATGCATCCGGCTGTCGCTGTTATCCCCCTGGGAAGCAGCCTGCTTCTCGTACTGATCCAGATCCAGCCAGCCATGTTTGGCCAGGAAGGAGCGGGCCGTCATGGGGTAGGAGAGGGGGAAGTTGGCTCTCTGCATGGTGATCGGCTGATAGAGGGTCGCATCGGCCCAGCTGTTGACCACGTGGGTCAGAATAAAGCAGATCAGCAGGGCCAGCCCCACCTGATTGCCGTACTGGCGGCGCTTGCGCTTGTTGATCTTGCGCCAGACATAGGCCGACAGCAGCAGTTGCAGCAGGAAGATGGTGGGCACGGCAACGAAGATGATGCTCCAGATTGAGCCCTCTTCGGTCTGCGCCTGATCCAGCAGCAACTGCCATACCTGACTGTTGAGGTGGAACTTGAACAGCCGGAATACCTGGGTGTCGATCAGCAGCAGCACCAGCGCCAGGGTAGCGATGATGGCCGAGATGAACCGCAACGACTTCTCCTTGGGCAGCACGAAGCTGAGCGGGAAGATCGTCAACAGGTAGGTGACAAAACTCAGAAACGAGAAGTGGCCAATCCAGCTTACAACGAGATAGATCACGCCAAGCGTGGTCGATGGCCAGCTGATGGCACCCAGATAACGGGTGGCGATGAGCATGGCCAGAATAATGTTGAAGAAGGAGAACCAATGCCCCCAGGTGATCAGGCGAGAGACATTATCACGATAGGGGTTACCGGTTTCGACCATAGTGATCCATCTGCGTTGAGAAACGTCAAATCAACAGAGTCGGGGACTCAGTGTGCGTCGTGGCGATTATCGACCGATGCGGTCAGGGCCTGGACAAACTTTTCAGTGATGGCCTGGCGCTGGGCCGGTGCCATACCGTTGATGATATTGGTGGTCAGATTGCCAAGCACCATAAGGCTGAGATCCACCGGCGCTTTATGCTTTTCCAGCGCGGTGATCAGGTCGTTCATCAGGGCGTCAAATTGCTCGTTATTGTACTTTGATACGATAGGCATAATCTTCAGTTCATCTCGGTTCAAAGCGCCTTATAATACTTCACCCTTTCGGCTAACACTATGGCTTTGTGACATGAGTCTCGATATCGACAAGATCATTCTTCACTCCTTGCGCCAGGGCGGCGATGGTCAACCCCACGCCGATACCCGCAGCCAGACCCTGCCCCCTGATGAGGCGGTACAGGGACTGATGGCGGAACTGCATCGGATCTACAACGGCAAGGGCGGCAAGGGCTTTGGCTTCTTTGCCGACCCCGAGGCCGCCGTCGCCGAGCTGGCCGACGGCATCGATGCTCCCAAGCAGCCTTCACCCGCGTTTCGTATCGCCCTCGAACAGCTGCTCGCCGAGCAGACCGAATTCGTTCCCTTTTCGGTCACTGTGACCCAGATGCTGGTCAAGCAGCTGGTGGAGCACGCCCTCGATGAGCAGGGGGTGCTGCTGTTTGCCAAATATAACTACGTCGGGGTCGATTATCTGCTGATTGCCCTGCTGGAGGGCAAGGAGAGCGTCACCGTCAGCGAAGCGCTGGAATTGCGCCATATCCAGTATCTGGATATCGGCAAACTCAATCTGGTGGCCCGCATTGATTTGACCGAATGGAAAACCCAACCGGATTCGCGCCGCTATATCACCTTCAGCAAGGGGCGCATTGGTCGCAAACTGGGCGACTTCTTTATGGATCTGCTGGGTGCCCGCGAGGGTATGGATGCCAAGGTACAAAATAAAGGCTTGCTGCAGGCGGTCGAAGATTATTGCGACAGTCGTCAGCTTGAACCGACCGAGCGCAATGACTATAAAAAGCAGGTCTTCAAATATTGCACCGAACAGGCGAGCGCCGGTGAAGAGATCGAAATCAAGGAGCTGTCTGCAGAATTACCTAGTGACGGTGACCTCGATTTTTACAGCTTTATCGGTCAGGAGTATGAGCTGGAAGAGCGTTTCCCGGCGGATCGCTCTACCTTGCGTGGTTTGACCAAGTTTGTCGGCTCCGGCGGCGGTCTGACTCTGAGCTTTGAGCAGAAGCTGTTGAACAGCCGGATCTTTTACGACCCTCAGACCGACACCCTGACTATCAAGGGTGTGCCGCCCAATCTCAAGGATCAGCTGCTGCGCCAGTCGTAGTCATGCTCCCGAGTGTGATCAACTCGTCATTTCTCGCAAAAAGAGACTCCGCCCCGGCGGGGTCTCTTTTTTTATCGCGCCCGGGCAGACCTCGAAACTGGCGCGGTACTTTGTTAACAAATCAAACAAAATAAACCATCTGAAAGGGTTTTCATTGAGGTGAAAACCCTTTCATTCATGAAATTTTATTTCATTTTGGTAATTATTATTCTGTGTTTGTCTGGAATTAAGCCGATAAATGGCCGTAATTCCCTGAAATAAGAAAATGTTTTCAAAACTTTATGGAAGGAAATACGTAATTGCATTTCAAAAATGCGAGTTGCGTCATGTGAGCCGTTTGCCGCTTGGGATAATATTCATCTCGCACACAATGCTCTTACAGCGCGGAACTAAAACAAGGAAAGGCTCATGAAAAAGAAATTGCTGTCATCCCTGATCGGTCTGGCCACTCTTGGCGTCGCTTGCTCTGCTACTGCTGCCATCGATGAAGGCCAGCTGACCATCTGGATCAACGGTGACAAGGGATACAACGGTCTGGCTGAAGTGGGTAAGAAATTTGAAGCAGAAACCGGCATCAAGGTTACTGTGGCTCACCCGGATCAGGTTGAAGTGAAATTCCAGCAAGCCGCCGCCACTGGCAACGGCCCGGACATCTTCTTCTGGGCTCACGACCGTTACGGTGAGTGGGTCAAAGCCGGTTTGCTGGTTCCGGTAACGCCGAACGCTGCCACCAAAGGCAAATTTGAACCGCTGGCATGGGATGCCATGACTGTTGATGGCAAAACCTATGGCTACCCGGTTGCCATGGAAGCGGTCAGCCTGATTTATAACAAGGACCTGCTGCCCGAGCCGCCGAAAACCTTCGAAGAGATCGCCAAGATTGACGAGACTCTGAAGAAAAACGGCAAGCGCGCCATCATGTGGGCTTATGACACCCCGTACTTCAGCTATCCGCTGGTGGCTGCCAACGGTGGTTACGCCTTCAAGAAAACCGCTACCGGTTATGACGTGAAAGATACCGGCGTGAACAACGCAGGTGCCAAGATGGGCGTGGGCTACATCTCCGAGATGATCAAGTCCGGTCACCTGGAAAAAGGCATCGACTACGGTGTGATGGACGCCAAGTTCAACAAGGGCGAAGTGGCCATGATGATCAACGGTCCCTGGGCCTGGAGCAACCTGGACAAGAGCGGCATCAAGTACGGCGTAGCGCCGCTGCCGACCCTGAACGGCAAGCCGGCCAAAGCCTTCGTTGGCGTACTGGGTGCCACCATCAACGCCGCCAGCCCGAACAAGGATCTGGCCATCGAGTTCCTGGAAAACTACCTGCTGACCGATGCCGGTCTGGCGCCGGTTAACGCCGACAAGCCGCTGGGTGCCGTTGCGCTGAAATCCTTCCAGAAGACCCTGGAATCCGATCCGCACATCAAGGCCACCATGCTGAACGCCCAGGCTGGCGAGCCGATGCCATCCGTTCCCGAGATGAGCCGTTTCTGGTCTTCCTTCGAAACTGCCCTCAAGAACGTGACCTCCGGTCGTCAGGGTGTTGACGAAGCTCTGGATACCGCTGCCAAGCGTATCGTTCAGTAAGCACGCACTACCCGGGAGGCCGTCATGGCCTCCCACTCTCTCAAATCTCTCTTGGCGTTATAAAGGTTAATTGGCATGGAAGTAGTACCTTCTGTTGAGTCCTATGCCGGTCCGAAGGATAAGCACACCTGGCTTAAGTGGACCATAGCGGCCCTGGTTGCCATCCTCAACGGCTACGCAGCCGTGATGATGTACGCCAGTGGCGAGTGGGTATTCGCGCTGCTGGATCTGGTGGTGGTTTCCGTCGGTCTGTATGTCTTCATGAACAAGAAGACCTATGCCCATCGCTACATCTTTCCGGGTGTTGCGGGCATGGTTGTGTTTATCATCTTCCCTCTTGCCTACACCATTGGCATTGCCTTCACCAACTATTCGGGGTCCAACTTGCTCTCCGTGGAGCAGGCGCGGGACTACCACCTGAAGAAAACCTACAAGGTGGCGGGCGGTGAATTCGATTTTACCCTGCTGGGTGGCGACAATGGCCAGTTCCAGCTGCTGCTGACACAGGATGATCAATCCTTTATCAGCCAACCTGTTTCCCTGATGACCAACAAGGCCCGTGAGCTGGCGTCCCGCGAGGGCCGTGTGCAGAACACCCAGCAAGTGGTCGAGCTGCAGCCCTTCACTGGCGAAGCGGCCAGCAAGGCCGCACCGATCCGCGCCATTGTTGAGCATCGCACTCATCTGAGTGACCTTGATCTGGTACTGCCGGATGGCGGTACCCATCTGACTCTGAGCAGTCTGCGCAAGTTTGCCGCCCAGAAGCAGCACTACACCCGTCTGATGGATGGTGCCGTGCTCAAGTCCGGCGTGGTGATCAAAGACAGCAACCTGCTGCGTGATACCCAGAATGGCGAGCTGATGCTGCCCAATGGTGAGACCGGCTTCTATCAGTACATCGACGAACAGGGTCAGTTTGTCGGCAAGGGGATTGCTCCGGGCTTTGTGGTGAGCGTGGGTTGGAAGAACTTCGCGCGCATCGTCACCGATCCGGGCATCCAGTCACCCTTCCTGCAGATCTTCATCTGGACCGTGATCTTCTCAACCTGCTCCGTCGCTTTCACCCTGGCTATCGGCATGGTGCTGGCCTGTCTGGTGCAGTGGGAAGAACTCAAGGGGCGCGGTTTCTATCGGGTCATGTTGATCCTGCCCTATGCGATCCCGGCGTTTATCTCCATCCTGGTGTTCAAGGGGTTGTTCAACCAGAACTTCGGTGAGATCAACATGTTCCTGGAAGCGGCGTTTGGCATCAAACCGGACTGGTATACCAACCCCTTCCTGGCCAAGGTGATGATCCTGATTGTCAACACCTGGCTCGGCTACCCCTACATGATGATCCTCTGCATGGGCCTGCTCAAAGCCATTCCGGAAGATCTCTATGAAGCGTCCGCCATGGATGGTGCCGGTCCGGTACAGAACTTCTTCAAGATCACCGTGCCGCTGCTGATGAAGCCGCTGACACCGCTGTTGATTGCCTCGTTCGCCTTCAACTTCAACAACTTCGTGCTTATCCAGTTGTTGACCAACGGTGCGCCCGACATCATCGGCGCCAGCACTCCGGCCGGTACCACCGACTTGCTGGTGAGTTATACCTACCGGATTGCGTTCCAGGGATCGGGTGGTCAGGACTACGGTCTGGCCAGTGCCATCGCCACAGCTATCTTCCTCATCGTAGGTGCGCTGGCGCTGCTCAACCTGAAATTGTCCAAAGCCGACAAGCAGCTGTAAGGAGGCTTCAACATGGCAATCGTACAACCCAAATCAGTCAAATACCGGGTGTGGGCAACCCACCTGGTCATGTGGGGCTTCCTGGCGCTGATCATCTTCCCGTTGATCATGGTTATCGCCATCTCGTTCCGTAACGGTAACTTCGCGGTAGGGGAGATCATCCCCTCCAATCCGACGCTGGATCACTGGAAGCTGGCGCTGGGCATCTCCATCACCAACGCCGATGGCAGCATCACGCCGCCGCCGTTCCCGGTGCTGACCTGGTTGTGGAACTCCATCAAGATCGCCGGCATCACTGCCCTGATGATCGTGACGCTCTCCACCACCTGTGCTTACGCCTTTGCCCGCCTGCGTTTTCGTGGCAAGTCCACCATCCTGCAGGGCATGCTGATTTTCCAGATGTTCCCGGCAGTGCTGGCACTGGTAGCCATCTACGCGCTCTTTAACAAGATTGGTGACTACATCCCCTGGCTGGGTCTCAACACCCACGGTGGCCTGATCCTGGCGTATATGGGGGGGATTGCCCTCCACGTCTGGACCATCAAGGGCTACTTCGAGACCATCGACTCCTCCCTGGAGGAGGCTGCGGCCATTGACGGGGCGACCCCGTGGCAGGCATTCCGTCTGATCCTGTTGCCCCTGTCGGTGCCCATTCTGGCGGTAGTGTTTATTCTGGCCTTTATCGGTTCCATTACCGAGGTGCCCATGGCCTCCATCCTGCTGCAGGATGTGAACAATCTGACCCTGGCGGTCGGGGCCCAGCAGTACCTCTATCCGCAGAACTATCTGTGGGGTGATTTCGCGGCGGCCGCAGTGCTTTCCGGTTTCCCCATCACAGTGGTGTTCCTGCTGGCACAGCGCTGGTTGGTTGGCGGTCTGACTGCTGGTGGTGTGAAAGGTTAAGTTTATGGCCGGGGGAGCTGAATCCCCCCGCTATCACGATTTGCAAAGATTCAAGAGCGGAGCTCGTCATGGCTGAAGTAGTACTCAACAACGTTCGCAAAAATTACGATCCGGCTGTTCACAAGGACACCCTGCGCAACATCAACCTCTCCATCAAGGAAGGCGAATTCATCGTCTTCGTCGGCCCGTCCGGCTGTGGCAAATCCACCCTGCTGCGGATGATCGCGGGTCTGGAAGATATCACCAGCGGTGAGCTGACCATCGGCGGTCGCTACATGAACGACGTGCCGCCGGTAGAGCGCAACGTCGGCATGGTGTTCCAGTCCTACGCCCTTTATCCGCACATGAACATCTACGAGAACATGGCCTTTGGTCTGAAGCTCAAGAAGATGGACAAAGAGAACATCCACAAGCGGGTGATGCGCGCCGCCGAGATCCTGGGTCTCGAGCCGCTGCTGGACAGAAAGCCCAAGGCGCTCTCCGGTGGTCAGCGTCAGCGTGTCGCCATCGGTCGCTCCATCGTGCAGCAGCCACAGGTGTTCCTGTTTGACGAGCCGCTCTCCAACCTGGATGCCGCCCTGCGGGTCAAGATGCGGATCGAGATCGCCAAGCTGCACAAGGAGCTTAACTCCACCATCATCTACGTGACCCACGATCAGGTGGAAGCGATGACCCTGGCCGACAAGATTGTGGTGCTGAGCCCGCTCAAGGCCGAAGCTGCCACCAACCTGGAACAGTTCGGTTCACCGCTGGATCTCTACCACAACCCGGACAACAAGTTCGTGGCGGGCTTTATCGGCTCTCCCAAGATGAACTTCCTGGCGGGCGAGTTGCTGGAGATTGGCGAGCAGGAGTGTCTGGTCAAGCTGACCTCTGGCGATACCGTGCGTGCCCGGGTCGATGCCCGTAGTGGCGCTGTGGGAGACAAGGTGGAGCTGGGTATTCGCCCCGAGCATCTGATGCCGCTGGATCACCCCCATGCACACAGCAAGGTGAGCGGGATCGTGCAGGTGGCCGAGCACCTGGGGGCCGAGTCCTTCGTTTATATGGATGTGGATGGTCACGACTTTACCGTCAAGGCCACCTCGGATGTGGATGTAGCTACCGGTCAGACCTACAGCGTGGGTATCCCGGCCGAAGCCTGCTACCTGTTCGATGCCAAGGAGCAGGCGTTCCCCCGTACCGCCAAATATATCCGTACCTGATTTTTTGTTGTGCTGGTTTTCCTTTCTTAATAATCAATGCCTTTTTGCCGGTCGTCAGACCGGCTTTTTATTGCCTGCGATTTGAACATGCAGATAGGCAAGGTAACCGGGTTCAAGCCTCGAGTTCGGCGGTAATATCGGGCACAAAGGTCTGGCTGGCCAGCGGCGGGCGCTCATACCCTTCGGTCTTGATGGGGGGGAGCTTGATAGGCTCGTAGTGGATCGCCTCGTAGGGCACCTTGCTCAGCAGATGGGCGATACAGTTGAGGCGAGCACGGCGCTTGTCGTCCGCCTCCACCACGAACCAGGGGCAATCCTCGGTGTCGGTGTAGGTGAACATGTCATCCTTGGCGCGGGAGTACTCCACCCAGCGCGAGCGGGATTGCAAATCCATCGGGCTGAACTTCCAGCGCTTGATGGGGGTGTTGATCCGCTCCTTGAAGCGCTTCTCCTGCTCCTCATCGCTGACCGAGAACCAGTATTTGATCAAGGTGATGCCGGAGCGGATCAGCATCCGCTCAAACTCGGGGCAGGCGCGCAGAAACTCGCGATACTCGGCATCGCTGCAAAATCCCATCACCCGCTCGACTCCGGCCCGGTTGTACCAGGAGCGGTCAAACAGCACCATCTCGCCAGCGGCGGGCAGGTGGGCCACATAACGCTGAAAGTACCACTGGGAGCGCTCCCGATCGGAGGGGGCGGGCAGCGCCGTGACCCGGCAGACCCGGGGGTTGAGCGGTTCGGTAATCGCCTTGATGACGCCCCCTTTACCGGCGGCGTCCCGTCCCTCGAACAGTACCACTACCTTTAACCCCTCCTGCTTGACCCACTCCTGCAGCTTGACCAGCTCCTCCTGCAGATGGGCAAGGTGGTGCTCGTAGCACTTCTTGTCCAGACGTGGCCGCTTCTTGCTCTTCTCCTTCGCCATGGGCTTCTCCTTTTGGCATCCTTTCATAGGTGACTTCTTTGAGTCACTGTCAGCTTGCACCAGGGAGGCGTCACCTGCCAAGGGGGACGTGATACACTGCCCGCCCATCGCTGGCAACAGGAGATAACATGAAGCATTTTATGGAGATAGCGGGCCGCCGGATGGCCTATCTGGATGAAGGACAAGGGCCGGTACTGCTGTTTGGTCACAGCTATCTGTGGGACAGCGCCATGTGGGCGCCGCAAATTGAGGCGCTCAAGGGCAGCTATCGCTGCATCGTTCCCGAGCTGTGGGGCCACGGCGATTCCGACCTGCTCCCCGAAGGTGGCTGCACCCTGGCGACGCTGGCGCGGGATCACCTGGCGCTGCTCGATGCCCTCGGGGTTGACGAGTTCGTGTTGGTGGGCCTCTCCATCGGCGGCATGTGGGGTGTTGAGCTGGCGCGCATGGTGCCAAACCGCCTTAAGGGTCTGGTGCTGATGGACAGTTTTGTCGGCCTGGAACCGCAGATCACCTGCGAGCGCTACCTCGGCATGCTGGCGATGATCGAGCAGCTCGGCACTGTGCCGGCGCCCATCATCGAACAGGTGGCGCCGATCTTCTTTGCCAGCCAGCCTGATGAGGCGCTGATGAGTGGTTTCAAGGCGCGTCTGGCCGCCTGGCCAAACGAGAAGATTGCCGCCATGGTGGCGGTGGGCCGCAGCTTTGTGACCCGCGAAGATCGTATCGAGTGGCTGGAGGAGATCACCACTCCCGCGCTGGTGATGACCGGCTGCGAGGACAAGGCCCGTCCGGTGCTGGAGGGCTATCTGATGGCCGAGGTGCTGGGTTGCCCGTTCAAGGAGATCCCGGCCGCTGGCCACATCTCATCGTTGGAAAATCCGGCTTTCGTCAATCAGCAGCTGGCCGGGTTTCTGGCGGCGCTGTAAGCCTGAATTGGTGGCCTGAGTAGGCTGTACTACCAGCCTGATGGTCGTGAAAAAGGGAGCCGAGGGCTCCCTTTTGTTTGGTCGTGTCTCACGGTTCAAGACTCATAACCGTTACCAGATATAGCCCAGCGCAAAACCCGCATAGAGCTCGCCATCGTGCTGGACGATGGGGCTGTTTTTGATGTCCCGATCATACCATTCGTAGTTCATGGCAAACATGCCAATCCAGTTGGGGCTGAAGCGGTAACTGGTGATGAGGGCCGTCATCGGGGAGAGGGTGGTACCGGTATCCCAAGCAGGCCGCTGGGCGGTTGCCTCGCTCTCGGAGATGCCGCCGAAGTAGTAGTTGGCCATCTTGTCGCTGCGCAGCATCAGCCCCATCCCCGGCATGATCAGCAGGTTGTCACGCAGGATGGGGAAGTCGGCCCACAGCAGCAGCTCCTGCCCCTTGCTGCGGCCGGTGACATCGCTGTTGGCACGCACGGTCAGCAGGGCGTAGGGGGTGATGATGTTGCCACCGATCCCGCCTTCCAGCTGCCATTTTCGCTGCTCCATGCCAGTAAAGGCCGGAGAGTCCTCGGGATCCAGATTGCCAAAACGGACCCGGCCATAGCCGTAGAGGGCCACGTTCTCATCCTTGTGGAAGTAGTAGCGGGCTCGATCCCCCAGAAACATGAACTGGTCGCCAAAATAGATAAAGCCGGGGATGGCGTAGAGGCTGTTATCTTGTGCTTCATAACGGGCCTGCCCCCCGATGAGCGCCGCTCCGGCGACAAAGCCCTGTGGCACCGGGCTGGTAGGGCTGTCGCTGGTGAGCAGGTCCATGGCGCCAAGATCGATATCGGCACGCGCTGGCATGGCGGCAGCGAGGAGCAGGGCCGTCAGCCCTGCCGCTCTGATTTGACGAAAAAAGGTCATGGACACTCCGTTGTCACGATTGCAGGGGAAGCAGGTTATTTTGCGGCACTGGGCATCTCTTCACGTTTTGGCCAGGCATTGATCACCGCCTTGACCAGGGTGGCGAGGGGAATGGCGAAGAAGACTCCCCAGAATCCCCACAAGCCGCCGAAGACCAGCACGGCGATGATGATGGCCACCGGGTGGAGGTTGACTGCCTCCGAGAAAAGCACAGGTACCAGCAGGTTGCCATCGAGAGCCTGAATGACCAGATAGGCCACCATCAGCCAGGCGAACTCGGGGGTGAGCCCCCACTGGAACAGGGCGACCATGGCTACCGGTACGGTCACCACGGCAGCGCCGATATAAGGGATCAGCACCGAGAAGCCGACCGCGACCGCCAGCAGCACCGAATAGCGCAGCCCCATCAGGGCGAAGGGAACATAGGTGGCGATACCGACGATAAGGATCTCGATCACCTTGCCGCGGATGTAGTTGATGATCTGGTTGTTCATCTCGACCCACACCCGGTTGACCAGGGTGCGGTTGCGCGGCAGAAAGCGGCGCAGGCTGCCCATCAGTACCCGCTTGTCTTTGAGCATAAAGAAGACCATCAGTGGCACCAGAATGAGGTAGATCATGATGGCGACCACGTTGACCAGCGAACTGAGGGAGGCGCTTACCAGATGCTCGCCGCCACTGAGGATGCGCTGGCGAATATTGTCGATGACGGTCTCCACCAGACTGACGTCGATGAGCTCGGGGTATTTGTCAGGCAGGGTGCGGACATAATCCTGAGCGTGGGTCAGCATGGCCGGCGCCTCTTTGGCCAGATTGATCCCCTGACTGACCAGCGTCGGGATAAGACCCAGCAAGGAGGCGACTGCTACCGCAATAAAGAGGATCAGAATGACGCTGGTGGCCAGGGTGCGCGACAGCCCTGCTTTTTGCAGCCGGGCGACCGGCCACTCCAGCAGATAGGCCATTACCAGCGCCACCAGCAGGGGGGCCAGCAGATCGCCAAACAGCCAGATGATGGTGAAGCAGAACACCAGCAACAGGAAAAGGGTAACGGCATCGGGATCGGAAAAACGGGTCTGATACCAGCGCTTCAATACTTCTAACATGACGGCATCCTTACATCACTGGGGCTCAAGATGGCTGTTTCGCCCCGACAACCAACTGCAAAGAGAGGGTATTGTCCGGTTGTTGCTGCATCTCGACATGGTGGCCCTGACGGTGCAGATAGGCCGGAATATCCTGCCGGGAGCCCGCATCGGCCAGCCGGATGGTGACGGTTTGACCGCTTTTGGCCCCCCTTAACCAGAGCTTGAGCCGGATCAGCGGCTCGAGGCAGCGCCAGGGGGTCAGGTCGAGAATTTCCATGGGGGCTCCATCAGGCAGGTGGCCGCTATTATGGCCGTGATAAGAGCATGAAACAACGCTTGTAGCCCTTGATGGGCAAGGGTATTCTGCCGAGGCCCTTTCTGATGGAGATAGAGATAACGTGGCACGTTTTTCCCCCCTGATGGCATCGCTTCCCCTGCTGGCTTCCCTGATGGGCGCCACGTTTCATGCCGAGGCCAACAATCAGCTTCCCGACATCGGCACGGCCGGGGTTGCTGCCCTGCCCATCGAGCAGGAAGTGCGTTACGGCAACGCCTTTATGCGCTTTGCCCGTGCGGGTCTGCCGATCATCGATGATCCGGTGCTGAGCCAGTACATTGACGATCTGGGTCAGCGATTGCTGACCAACGCCGATGGGGTGCGTTTCCCGTTTACCTTCTTCCTCATCAATGATCCCAGCATCAACGCGGCCGCTTTCCTCGGCGGGCGGGTCAAGGTGCACACCGGCCTCTTCCTCTACGCCGACAGCGAGAGCGAGCTGGCCTCGGTACTGGCCCACGAAATCACCCACGTGACCCAGCGCCATATCGCCCGTTATATGGAAGCGCAGGCGAGCAGCTCGGCGGTGACCCTGGCCGGTCTGGTGGGCTCCATCGCGCTGGCGGTGATCAACCCGACTGCCGGTATCGCTGCGTTGCAGACTACGCTGGGCCTCTCCATGCAGTCGGCCATCAACTACACCCGCGACAACGAATATGAAGCGGATCGCATCGGCATGAAGACCCTCTATGATGCCGGTTTCGATCCCATGGGGATGGCCAACTTCTTCCAGAAACTGGCTGCCGAATACCGTTACGCCAGCAAGCCGCCGGAGATGCTGCTCACTCACCCGCTGCCGGAGACCCGGATCAGCGAGGCCCGCGCTCGGGCGGGTAGCTATGGTCGCCGCGACTTGCCGCCCAGTCTCGACTTCTGGCTGGCCAAGGTGCGGATTCAGGTGCGTTTTGGTACCGATACCCCGCAGGGGCTGCTGAGCTACTTCGATAGCCGGATCCAGAAGGGGGATTATCCGCTCAAGGATGCCGCCATCTATGGCAAGGCGCTGGCGCTGATCCAGCTCAAGCGCACCGACGAGGCTGATACCCTGATGCAGGAGCTGGCGGCCCGTCATCCGGAAGATCTCTTTATCGTCGATGCCCAGACCGACATCGATCTGGCCAAGGGGCGCAGTGCCCAGGCCATCGCGCGCCTCGAGAAGTTCCGCAGCCGGATGCCGGACAACGAAGTGGTGGTGGTCAACCTCGGCAACGCCTATCTCGAGAGCGGCAACTACAAGAAGTCGATCGCCATCCTTGACCCCTATGCCCGTGCCCATGAGGAGAACAATCTGGCCTGGAACCTGCTGGCCGATGCCTATCGCAAGGCGGGTAGAATGACCGAGCTGCATATGGCGCGGGCCGAAATGCTCGCGCTGCGCGGGGATTATCAGGCGGCCATCGACGAGCTGATCGTGGCGCGCGGTACCACCAGCGACCGGATGACCCTGGCTCGTCTGGAGGCGCGCATCACCGAGCTGGAGCGGGCGAAGAAGGATCTCGACAGCCTCAAGGGCTAACGAAACCTATCAAACAAGGGCGCACTATGGTGCGCCCTTGTTGTTTATGGCGGTGGCGTTGATGTGGGGGACGGTGATAGCAGCGATGGGCTAGTGACTCATGCCGCTGGCGGTCGCCTTGAGCATCTCGATCTGCTGCTGGTCGAGCTCGCCGACCAGCGTCTGCTTGAGTTTGCCCTCACTATCGAGCAGGTAGCTGGTAGGCAGCCCGCTTGGGCGAGGGAAGGGGAGCCTGGCATCCTCATTGGCAATGAGGAGCGGCACCTTTATGTGGTACTGGGCGGCCAGCTTGTCCAGTTCTGCCGGGGTGATCGGGTCGTAGTTGATTGCCACCACGGCGATCTTTCCTTCGGTAGCCAGCGCGTTGAGGTGCGGCATCTCCCGCAGGCAGGGGGCGCACCAGGGGGCGAAGTAGTTGACCAAGAGCGGCTTGCCGGCAAAGTGGCGCAGGCTGACCGACTGCCCTGTGGCATCGGTAAATTCGGGGGCGGGTGTGCAGGCGCCCAGCAGGCCAGCCACAATCAGCCAACAAATTCGTTTCAATTCCTTTCCATTGCTGCTTACCCTGACCATCACTTTCCCCTACAATAGCGCCGTTTCTAATCCCATCTTGCGATTAATCAGGGAGTTACCATGAGCGAGACCCAAATCTACCACAATCCGCGCTGCTCCAAGAGTCGCGAAACCCTGGCCCTGCTGGAACAGCACGGGATCGCCCCTGATGTGGTGCTCTATCTGGAGCAGGCCCCGAGCGAAGATGAGATCCGCAACCTGCTCTCTCTGCTCGGTTTTAGCGATCCCCGCCAGCTGATGCGCACCAAGGAGGATCTCTACAAGGAGCTGGGATTGGCCGATGTCAGCGGTGATGCCCTTATTCGCGCCATGCACCAGCATCCCAAGCTGATCGAGCGCCCAATTGTCATCAAGAATGGTCAGGCCCGTATTGGTCGCCCGCCGGAGCAGGTGCTGGAGATCCTCAAGTGAGCACCCGCTTCGCACGTTGGCTGACTCTGGTCGGCTTTTTTGGTCTGCTGGGCTGGGTCATCCTCTGGCATCTGTGGCTGTCGCCTCATCCGGACCTCACCCCCTGGCTGCTGCCGATGATCTGGACGGTGCCGCTGCTCTTCCCTCTCAAGGGGATAGTGCAGGGCAACCCCTACACCCACGCCTGGGGCAACTTCGTGTTGATGCCCTATTTCCTCCACGCCCTAACCCTGATCACCACGGATGAGGGGGAGCGGTGGCTGGCTGTGGTGGAGCTGCTGTTCACCACTATCGCCTTTGTCGGCACCATCTATTACGCCCGACTGCGTGGTCGCGAACTTGGCTTAAGCATTCGCAAAAAGAAAGACGAAGCCAACTGATGACAAACGCCCCGCAAGGGGCGTTTTTTATGGGGACGCAGGCCTATCCAGAGGGATCACTGTGCCCCGTGGGCTGCCCGATATTGGGCCAGCTGCTGCTGGCTAAAGTCCATCAGCTGGGGATAGAAGCGCAGAAATCCCGCCTCGCATGTTTGCCACTGCGACTCATCGAGGGTCAGCAGCGCCTCTCCCAGTTGTACCGGGCGGCGCAGTCGGCGACCTATGCCATTTAGCGCTTGCCCCAGCCCCTCCCTGTGGCGGTAGGAGGCGATCCAGTTCTGCTCGGCCATCCGTTTGAGGGGGAGTGGCAGTCCGTCCGGCAGGCGTGGGTGATCCGCCAATAGCTGCTCATAACCGCGTTGCAGGAAGCGGGGCAGGGGCTCGGTGCTGAACAGTCCCCAGTGCAGGCTCAGGCAGTGGTCGTAGATCATATCCACCACTATGCCGCCAAAGCGGCGCCAGGGGGCCTCGAAACAGGCGACGGCCGCCTTGTGCTCGGGGTGGCTGTCGGTGAAAGCGTCAATTTTGCGGTGTAGCCAGATCCCCTCATCGAAGTGGGCGGCAAGCCCCGTGGGCAGCGTGCCTTTGACGAAATCGCCGAGCAGGTTGCCGGTGAGGGAGCTTCGGGTGTGGGCAGCCAGATGGAGATGGGCCAGAAAATTCATCGGTCGCTGTGGGTCTGTTATGGGATGGCAAGGTGCTTCGAGCCTAACGGATCCCGCCCGCCTTGACCATTATCGGGATTTTGCTACTGCCCTGCGGCTGCCTCTTGCCGGGCAAAATTCGGGCGTGCTAAGGTGATGCCATCTTTGTCACAGGACGCGACAAACCACCATGATGCGCAAAGCCAGAGGCTTTTTTCTGGCCTTCTACTTCAAGCCTTTCTATCTCTCCGAGTGGTTCGACGAATAGATCGAACCCCTGGAGCAGTTCACTGACGCCCGCTCGGGCGTGATCTCGCTCATCCAGATTTTGCCGCTTTTGGTCATCGCATGTATTCGCCTGCGGTGCCTTGTCCGCGCCTGTGCGCTTTTTATGTAATGGAGTACTCATGATGAAGATCAGACTGACCCTCTCAGCCCTGTTTGTTGCCAGCCTGCTGGCCACCCCCGCCATGGCCAAGGAGTGGAAAACCGTGCGTTTCGGGGTGGAGGGGGCCTACCCGCCCTTCTCCTGGACCGATGCATCGGGCGAGATCAAGGGGTTTGATATCGATCTCGCCAATGCCCTGTGTCAGCAGATGGCGGTCAAGTGCGAGCTGGTGGCGCAGGATTGGGACGGCATGATCCCGGCCCTGCTGTCGCGCAAATACGATGCCATCATCGCCGCCATGTCGATCACCGACGAGCGGCGCCAGAAGGTCGATTTCACCGAAAAATATGCCCATATTCCCAATCGCTTTGTGGCGGCCAAGGGGACCGAGCTGACGCTGACCCCGGAAGGCATGGCGGGCAAGCGCATCGGGGTGCAGCGGGCCACCACCCACGACAAGTACCTGACCGACAATTTTGGCTCGAATGTCACCATAGTCCGCTACGGCAATGCCGATGAGGCCTATCTCGATCTGAAGGCGGGTCGGGTGCTGGCCCTGCTGGCCGATGCCTCTGCCATTGAGCAGGGGCTCCTTGGCAAAGAGGGGGGCGACAAGTTCGACTATGTGGGGCCCGCCCTGACCGATCGCCAGTGGTTTGGTGATGGGATGGGGATCGCCGTGCGCAAGAGCGATAAGGAGCTCAAGGGCAAGCTGGACGAGGCGATCAAGGCCTTGCGTGCCAACGGCACCTATCAGCAGATCAACCAGAAGTACTTCAAGTACGATATATATGGTGGTTGACGAGGGGAGGGAGCTTGCTCCCTCTCTTTTCATTGGGCAAGCGACAATCGTGCAAGGAGGATCGCCATGTTGACCCTGATCGAGGGGGCCGAGATCTTCAGCCCTACCCACCTTGGCCAGCAGGATCTGCTGGTGGCCGATGGCCGTATCGCCTGGATGGGCAAGGGGTTGACGGTGCCCGCAAACTGGCCGCTGCACAGGGTCGATGGTCGTGGCCGCTATCTGGTACCCGGGCTGGTGGATCCGCTGGCCCATATCACCGGCGGCGGCGGGGAGGGGGGCTTTGCCTTTCGCACCCCTGAGCTGGCGGCGAGCGAGGCGCTCAAGGCCGGCGTCACTACCCTGGTGGCGGCGCTTGGCACCGACAGCCTGACCCGCACTCCCGCGCAGGTGCTCGGCAAGGTGCGCGAGTTTCGCGCCGCCGGGGTGAGCGCCTTTATGTATACCGGCTCTTACCATCTGCCGGTCAAGACCCTGACCGGCACGGTGGAGTCGGACATCATCCTGATCCCCGAGGTATTGGGGGTGGGGGAGGTGGCCATCAGCGACCACAGATCCAGTGCGCCGACCCACGACGAGCTGGCCAGGCTTGCCAGCGAGGCGCGAGTGGCCGGGCTGCTTGCGGGCAAGAGCGGGGTCAGCTTCTTCCATGTCGGGGATGGCAAGGGGGCATTGGCGCCCCTGCGGGCCCTGCGCGATGAGACCGACATTCCGCTGCGCCAGCTCTATCCCACTCACTGCAACCGCAACCCCTGGCTCTTTGCCGAGGCCATCGAGTGGGGCAAGGCGGGAGGTTGGGTCGACCTCACCACCTCGAGCTTTCCCGATCTGCTGGAGGATGGCGAGCGGCTTGCCGCCGATGCGTTTCTCGAGCTGCTGGCTGCCAAC
>NZ_JRJY01000164.1:76791-82588 GCF_000801015.1 Aeromonas sp. ZOR0001
GATCGCATCACCTTCAGCTCGGATGCCAACGCCAGCCTGCCGCGCTTTGATGGCGAAGGGCGGCTAATCGAGATGCGCTGTGGTCAGATTGCCAGCCTGTGGCTGCAGTGTGTGCGCGCGACCCGGCTCGGTGTCTCGCTGGAGAGGGCGTTGGCCGCGGTGACGAGCAATCCGGCACAGGCGCTGGGGCTTGGCAGCAAGGGGCGTATCGGGGTCGGGCAGGATGCGGATCTGCTGCTGGTGCACGACCGGACGTTTGCTATCGAACGGGTGATGAGTGGCGGCCAATGGCGCGAATAAGGCTGCGGGCAATATCGCAGCCAGTGCGAGTGCGTGGTTGCTCCAAACAGCAAAAGCCCGACAACAAGGTCGGGCTTTTTTATCTGCAATGTGGGAATCAGGCTTAGAGCGCCAGAAACCCGAGGATCAGGATGGGGCCGAGCAGGCTCAGGATAAAGCCGGAGACAATGGCCACCGGCACCACCTGAATGCCCCCTGATTTCTGGATGACCGGCAGGGTGAAGTCCAGCGCCGTGGCGCCGCCGTAACCGATGGCCGCCGAGGGGTGGCGACGCATCAGGACCGGGATGATCAGAATGGCGATAAGCTCGCGCCCAAGATCGTTGATAAAGGCAGCAGAACCGAGCACCGGCCCCAGTTTGTCGGCCACCAGAATGCCGGAGAGCGAATACCAGCCGAAGCTCGAGCTCATCGCCAGACCATGGGCAAAGGGCATCCCCAGCAATTGGGCCGCCAGCAGGCTGCCAAGCCAGCTGCTGAGGATGACGGTGGCGGCTATCTTCATCCCCCAGGGATTGAGCAGGATCTGGCGCAGCCGCATGCCGGAGTTGCGCATCTGCACCCCGATGAGAAACAGCAGCAGCATCAGGGCCCACTCGCTCCACTTGTCGATGGGCAGGGCGCGCAGATCCACCAGTAGACCCAGCAGCACACCGCCGAGCACCACAAAGCAGAGCTGCAGGGATTCCCACAACAGGTGCAACTTGCCCGGCATCTTGGCATCGCTCGCCTCGTGGGTCGGCGGCGTGCGTTTGTCGAGCCACCAGAGGGCCAGCAGGTTGCAGACCGTGATCGCGGTCAGCATCACCCCGGCGACCTGGAAGATCACCGCCAGATTGCTGCCCAGGTTCTCCACATAGGCAAGCCCGAGCCCCATCAGAAACAGAATGAGGTAGACCATCTTGCCCAGACTCTGGTTGACCAGCTTGATCAGCCGGGCAGAGGAGAGGGGAATCAGATAGCCGATTGCCAGTGGCAACAGGATCAGCAACACATTGAGCAGCATCGAGGCCTCGATCACAAAAACTGATAAAAACACCACCTTATCATTACTTATTGGCTCTGTGTCACATATCTCTCGCTTTCATGGCCGAAAACAGCCCTTTTGGGGGCAGATTGTTACTTTTTTGCCACAACCTCTCTGTTTGATAAGGTTCTGTGCGAGCCCGAGTGCACCAATGAAATCAAGTTGATCCAATCGGGGTGCCGATATTTCGCTCGGCAAGGGGGTGCATAAAGCCATTTTGGTGCCGGTTTGGCACACATCACGCTTTTCTCTTGCCACTGATATGATTGGGGTATAAAAAGGCGTTATCGGAATAGCCATTGAAACGGCTGTTTATGCAAACAAAGTGCTGAAAAATACGCAAAGAGCGAATAAAAATAGAGCGAATCTCCTGAAGACCCTCGTTCTGTATTGTTTTTTCACTATCCGGGTGATATTTTCGCTGAAGGTTGCCATCGGTTAACTTTTTGTTAAATGGACGATGGTTGAGTCACGCCCCCTGCGGCGTCTAGGGACAGACAAGGTTGTAATGGATGAGCGACGTTGCCGCACTGGAAGTACGTGATCTGCACAAATATTTTGGCACCCACGAAGTGCTCAAGGGCATCGACATGACCGCCCACAAGGGGGATGTGATCTCCCTTATCGGCTCCTCCGGCTCGGGGAAGTCGACCTTTCTTCGCTGTATCAATCTGCTCGAAACCCCCTCATCCGGCACCGTCTCGCTCCATGGCGAGCTGATCCGGATGAAAACCAGCCGCGCCGGCGAGCGGTTGCCCGAGGATATGCGTCAGGTGGAGCGGATCCGCAGTCGGTTGGCCATGGTGTTTCAAAGTTTCAATCTCTGGTCACACATGACCATCATGCAGAACATCATCGAAGTGCCGATCCAGGTGCTCAAGGTGCCTCGCGCCGAAGCTCTGGCCAAGGCAGAGCAACTGCTCAACCGGGTTGGACTCTGGGAGCGGCGTGACTACTATCCCGGCCACCTCTCCGGTGGTCAGCAGCAGCGGGCCGCCATTGCCCGTGCGCTGGCGGTAGAGCCCGAGGTGATGCTGTTTGACGAACCCACCTCGGCGCTGGATCCCGAGCTGGTGGGGGAGGTGCTCGGCCTGATGCGCGAGCTGGCTGAAGAGGGGCGCACCATGCTGGTGGTGACCCACGAGATGTCGTTTGCCCGGGATGTATCGAACAAGGTGATGTTTCTGCATCAGGGGCGGGTGGAAGAGGAGGGCAACCCCAAGGAGATTTTCGCCCATCCCAAATCCGAGCGGTTCAAGCAATTCATCTCCTCCATCTACTGATGGTGGGATGCCTGGTTACCCAATCAACTGTTTTATCAAGGAGAGATACATGAACAAGCTGATGCTGGCGACAGCCGTAGTTACTGCCCTCGCGTCCGGTAGCCTGATGGCCAAGGAGTGGAAAGAGGTCCGGATCGGGGTTGAGGGTGCCTATCCCCCCTTCTCCTGGACCGAGCCCAGTGGCGAGGTGAAAGGCTTTGATATCGACATCGCCAACGCCCTGTGCGAAGAGATGAAAGTGAAGTGCACCCTGGTCAAGCAGGACTGGGACGGCATCATTCCGGCGCTGCTGTCGCGCAAGTTTGACGCCATCATCGCCACCATGGACATCACAGAAGAGCGCAAGAAGAAGGTGGACTTCACCCAGAAGTACCAGCACATTCCGGCCCGCTTTGCCGCCAAGAAGGGCACTGATGTGCAGCTCGACAAAGCCTTTATGGAAGGCAAGTCCGTCGCGGTGCAGCGTGCAACCTCCATGGATACCTTTATTACCGACAACTTCCCCAATGCCACCATCAAGCGTTACGGCACCGCCGATGAAGCCTATCTCGATCTGAAATCCGGTCGTGTGGACTATGTGCTGGCCGACTCTGCCGCCATCACCGACGGTCTGCTGAAGAAAGAGGGGGGTGATGCCTTCGAATTCGTCGGCCCGAAACTGACCGATCCCAAGTGGTTTGGCGAGGGTGCCGGTATTGCGGTGCGCAAGGCTGACAAGGATCTGAAAGAGAAATTCAACGCCGCCATTCTGGCGCTGCGTGCCAACGGCAAGTACAAGGAAATCAACGACAAGTACTTCGAGTTCGACGTTTACGGAGAGTAAAACAAAGAGACGTTTACGGCGAGTAAGTCCAAGGACGTCTACGGCAAGTAACGACAGGTTGATCCCGTCAGTAGTCATCGGGCCCGTCACCTCCCTGAGGGAGTTTACGGGCCCGCATTGATTGCAATGGAGCTGCACATATTTCATTCGGACTGCTATGGAGCCTTCTGGTTAGCAGGTGCGTGAAGATTCAGTGGCGATGGAGCTGCATATGTTTGATTTGAAAGGATACGAAGCCTCGCTGCTGGAGGGCGCCTGGGTCACCCTGGAAGTGGCGCTGGCCTCCCTGCTGCTGGCGTTGCTGCTGGGGATGCTGGGGGCGCTGGCCAAACTCTCTCCCTACAAGTGGGCTCGGGCCATCGCCACCGGCTACACCACCATCATTCGCGGCATCCCTGATCTGGTGCTGATGATGCTGCTCTTCTTTGGCGGCCAGGTGCTGATCAACGGCATCTGCACCTGGGTCAACGAGACTTACAACAGCTGGTTACTGGAGAGTAATCCCAATCAGGAGTGGGTCTCCCTGCTCCCGGACTATATTGACATCAGCCCCTTTGTGGCCGGTGTCGCGACCATCGGTTTTATCTTTGGCGCCTACATGACCGAGACCTTTCGCGGCGCCATTCTGGCGGTGGACAAAGGCGAGCTGGAGGCCGCACGGGCCTTTGGCATGCGGGCAACCCAGGTGTTTGTGCGGATCCTCTTCCCCCAGATGATGCGCCACGCTTTGCCGGGGTTTGGCAACAACTGGCTGGTGCTGCTGAAAACCACCGCGCTGGTCTCCATCATCGGCCTCGATGACATGGTGCGCAAAGCCTCGCTGGCGGCGGGCTCGACCCAGCAACCCTTCACCTTCTACATGGCGGTGGCGTTGATCTTCCTGATCTTCACCGCAGTCTCCACCTCGGCGCTCAAGTGGGCCGAGCGTCATTACGCCATCAAGACGAGGTAAGCCATGGATTTCTCAATCATTCTCAAAGAGTGGCCCACCTACTGGGAGGGGCTCTATACCACCGTCTGGCTGGTGGCCCTCTCTCTGATCCTCGGCCTGATGCTGGCTGTGCCCATGGGCATCCTGCGCAATAGCCGCAACTGGCTGATCAAGGGGCCGATCTGGGCCTATATCTACTTCTTTCGCGGCACCCCGCTGCTGGTGCAGCTCTTTATCATCTACTACGGCGCCGCCCAGTGGGAGTGGCTGAAGAACAGTGCCGCCTGGTCGCTCTTCTCCGAAGCCTGGTTCTGTGCCCTGCTGGCCTTCACCCTCAATACCGCCGCCTATACCGCCGAGATCGTGCGCGGGGCGGTACACAATATGCCGCGCGGCCAGATTGAGGCAGCCAACGCCTTTGGCATGACTCGCTGGCAGACCCTGACCCGGATCATTTTGCCCAACTCGTTTCGTCGGGCACTGCCGGCTTACAGCAACGAGGTGATCTTCATGCTGCAAGGCTCAGCGGTGGCGGGCATCATCACCATCGTCGATCTGACCGGCGCGGCGCGGATCATCAACTCTCGCTACTACAGTCCGTTCGAGGCCTTTTTGACCGCAGGGCTGCTCTATATGCTGCTCACCTTTGTCATCGTCTGGCTGTTCAAGAAGTGGGAAGCGCGCTGGCACGCCCATCTGCGCCCGCGCAATGTGTAAGGTGTGATCTGCCAAGATGAGCGAAAATGGCTCCGCCTGTTGCAGGCGGAGCCATTTTTTATCTTTATCCTCTGCCCGCCCGGTTTGCCAAATAGTGCCCGAGCAGGGAGAATGCAGCACTCCCGAGCGCCGCCAGTTGTTGGCTGCATGCCTTATTCCCCAGTTCCCGAGGTTTTATGTACCGGATATTGTTTGAGCATCCCGCTTTCCTGGTTATCGACAAGCAGCCCGGCATCGGCATGCACGACGAGAAGGGCGACGGGGAGGCGGTCAATCCGGGGCTGGTCAATCGCGTGAAGGCCGATACAGGGCTCGCTCTCTATCCGGTACACCGGCTCGACAAGATGACCTCCGGGCTGGTGCTGCTGGCTCGCACCACAGAGGCGAACCGTGAGCTGAGCATGGCTTTTGCGGCCCGTGAGGTGAGCAAACAGTATCTGGCGCTCTCCGATCGCAAGCCGAAGAAGAAGCAGGGCTGGGTGAAAGGGGATATGCAAAAGGGGCGCGGTGGTAGCTGGATGCTGGTGCGTACTCTGGATAATCCTGCCATCAGCTGGTTTGATTCGGTGTCGGTGCGCGAGGGGCTGCGGCTCTATCGCATCAAGCCCCAGACCGGCAAAACCCACCAGATCCGGGTTGCCCTCAAAAGTATCGGCGCCCCCATTCTCGGGGATGAGCGCTATGGCGGTACGCCAGCCGATCGCGGCTATCTGCAC
>NZ_JRJY01000038.1:0-47411 GCF_000801015.1 Aeromonas sp. ZOR0001
TGCGTTGCCGCTTGCCCTGTCGATGGAGGCGCATTATAGGGAACGAATTCTTTCTGGCAAGGCTAAATTGCATGTTTTTTTGATAAAACCGCACAACCGTTCAAACAACAAACAAAAAGAAGAAAGTTCGAGCTAAATCACACATTCTGGAGGCAGATGACAGGCAAGCCCCCTCTCAACTCATATAAGCCATTTCGGATTGTTGACGCGCCAGCCAAAGCTCCTCCATCTCCAACAAGGTTTGATAGATTTTCTCCGCCTGCTCTGGTCGGCTGAACAGATAGCCCTGCCCATACAAGTGGATATCGGTCAGGGATCGCAGCACATCCAACTGAGCCTGTGTCTCAATCCCTTCACACACCAGACTCTTGCCCAGCATCGACCCCATCCGACAAATATTGGCGACCAGTTCGGATGCCTCCATTGAAGTGTCAATGCCCTGTATAAATGAACGGTCGATCTTCACTTTGCTGACCGGTAACTTTTGCAGATAACTCAAAGATGAATAACCGGTACCAAAATCATCTAATGCCAGCAGTACCCCCTGCTGATTGAGATCCTGCATCAGTTGCAGCGAGTTCTTCACTTCCCGCATGGTGGTATCTTCCGTGACCTCCAGGACCAGGCTACGGGCAGGCAGATGGTGCTCCATCAATGCCTTGGCTACCAGTTTGAGCAAATTACGCTGGTACATGCCTGGCGAGATATTCACACACATTTGCAGATCAACCATACCAAGCTGGTGCCACTGATAGAGCTGCTCGCAAGCTGTGTTCAGCACCCAGCTGCCAACCCGTTCGGCAAGCTGGAACTCCTCAGCCACCATAATCACTTCGTTTGGCGGAATGAAACCGAGTTCCGGATGCCGCCAGCGCAACAGAGCCTCGACAGCTTCGCAGCGGCCACTCTCTAGATTGACGATGGGTTGGTAATAGAGTTCCAGCGCATTGTGTTCCAGCGCCATGATCATGTCCGACGCCAGATGTTTGCGCCGCGCCGTCTCGTTGAGCAGGGAGTTATCGTAAATCACATAGGGGACATGGGTCTTGCGACTATGGAACAGGGCCTGTTCCGCACGACTCAACAACTCCTGAGTCTTGTCGCTGTCCATCGGATAGAAGGTAATCCCGATCCCGACTTCAAGCCGGAAGGGATAGTTGTCATAGACGATATCTTGCTTCAGCGCATGCAGCAATCGCGCTACCAGCTCCCTGACCTGACGCAGATCGCTGCTGCCACGCTGAATAATGGCAAATTGATCTCCCCCCAGACGTCCGCTCCACTCCCCCTCTTCACAGAGCACTCTGATCCGGGTGGCAAACTCACAAAGCAGATAATCACCGGTGTCATAGCCAAACTTGCTGTTGATATCCCTGAAGTCGTTGATATCGACCAGCACAAGTCCAAACGGAACCTCCTGTGTAGCGTACAGCTCCATCCGCTCCAGCAAAGCAACCCGATTGGACAACCCGGTCAGCGGATCCCGTCTGGCTGCTCTGAAATGGCGACGCCCTTCATATATAAGCAGCATGCTGAGCAGCAGCACTGACATGACCAGACCGGAGACCATCAGCAACAGGGCATTACGCAATTGGCCAAAATGGCGATCGTTCTCGGAATAGACGTTAATGTTCTTCTGCATCACAGAAGCGAGGGAGTAGGAGAGCGGCTCTTGCAGCGGGGCAAGGCGCATCATGATCTGCTGATAGTCAGATGCCCCGCTCTGCAACTTGGTGATGTCGGGCTCTATTTGGCGAATATTAGTTTCAATTAGCTGAACCAGACGCAAGGTTTTCTGCTTGTCCTGCATGCTCTTGCGCAGCTGGCCGCTCAACAGTATGGGCGTTCTGCTCCAGAGAATGTCATAACGCAACATCAAGGTGTCATGATCAATCCCGCCATAGTGATAGACCTCTACCGCATTGAGGAAACGACCGAGCTCCAGCTGCAACTGCATCAGCGCCCAGGAGACATCATAGGTGTATTTCTCCATCGCTCTGGTCGCATTCTGGATCTGCATCAGGCAATAGAGGGTGCTCCCGGTAAACAACAGGATGGATACATACAGAATGACGAGCAGTGGCCACGCCCTGGTCTTTCCTTTCACCCCATGCTCCCGTGCTGTTTTTATCAGTGCTGAATGTCTATCAAATCCAGCTGCCAGATCATCATGTCGGTATATTCGGATCGCTTCAATTCCGGATATTGATCAAGAGGCAGCATAAACCAGACCGGCCCCTTGTCACGCACCCGCATGACAGCGCCGTTGTCTTCCCATGCAAGGATGGGCTCGTATTTGGCAACCTTGTCCCATTCAATGCGGACTTGGAAACTGTTCAGCGCCGTCAACGTAATGGTCTTGCCATCCGCACCGACTGCAGCCAACACATCTGCCAGTTTTGGGCCTCTGTAGGTGTGTGGCTTATCCACCCACGGGTTGCCGGTCACTATCTCATGTTGCGGCAGAGCCTGCAATTTGGCCAGATCAAACAACACCTTGCCATCAACTTCGTCTGCCGACCTGATGTTACCACCCACTTTCAGGATCACCGGCCCAGTCAGCGCCTCAGCAGCCATCACCGGCATGATGACCAATGAACACAGTAGTGTCAGCCAACCAAACATTTTCATATCGCCCCCAGATTTGCTGTCTCAACAGACTCAGTTTAGCTAGATATAAAAAAACGGCTCGCCTTGAGCGAGCCGTTTGTCAAACAGAGCAAGGGGGGATGATTACATCATGCCCATGCCACCCATGCCGCCCATGTCAGGCATTGCAGGGGTATCTTTCTTCGGCAGTTCGGTGACCATGCACTCGGTGGTGATCATCAGACCAGCGATGGAAGAGGCAAACTGCAGGGCGGAACGGGTTACCTTGGTCGGATCCAGGATGCCCATGGCCAGCATGTCGCCATACTGTTCGCTGTAAGCGTTGTAACCAAAGTTGCCTTCGCCGTTCTTCACTGCGTTGGCAATGACGGAGGCTTCCTCACCGGCGTTGATGACGATTTGACGCAGCGGGGCTTCCATGGCGCGCAGGGCAACCTTGATACCGACGTTCTGGTCTTCGTTGTCACCACGCAGACCAGCCAGTTTGGCAGCAACGCGAACCAACGCAACACCACCACCGGCAACCACACCTTCTTCAACCGCGGCGCGGGTAGCATGCAGGGCATCTTCAACGCGGGCTTTCTTCTCTTTCATCTCGACTTCGGTGGCTGCGCCAACCTTGATCACGGCAACACCGCCAGCCAGCTTGGCTACGCGCTCTTGCAGCTTTTCACGGTCGTAGTCAGAAGAAGTCTCTTCGATCTGCTGACGGATCTGGGCAACACGGCCTTCGATCACACCGGCATCACCCACGCCATCGATGATGGTGGTGTTCTCTTTGGTGATGACGATACGCTTGGCACGACCCAGATCTTCCAGCGTCGCTTTTTCCAGCTCCATGCCAACTTCTTCAGAGATGACGGTACCGCCAGTCAGTACAGCGATATCCTGCAGCATGGCCTTGCGACGGTCACCGAAGCCAGGCGCCTTGACGGCAGCCACTTTCACGATACCGCGCATGGTGTTAACCACCAGAGTCGCCAGGGCTTCGCCTTCCACGTCTTCAGCAACAATCAGCAGCGGCTTGCCAGCTTTGGCAACGCCTTCCAGCACCGGCAGCATTTCGCGGATGTTGGAGACTTTCTTGTCAACCAGCAGGATGAACGGGTCGTCCAGTTCAACGGAACCGGTCTCTTGCTTGTTGATGAAGTAGGGGGACAGGTAGCCGCGGTCGAACTGCATACCTTCAACAACTGCCAGTTCATCTTCCAGACCCTGCCCATCTTCAACGGTGATGACGCCATCGCGACCCACTTTGTCCATGGCTTCAGCAATCAGCTTGCCCACTTTCTCGTCGGAGTTGGCGGAGATGGTGCCCACCTGAGCGATGGCATTGCTGTCGGCACACGGCTGAGACAGCGCTTGCAGCTCGGCAACCGCAGCCACAACGGCCTTGTCGATACCGCGCTTCAGATCCATCGGGTTCATACCGGCGGCAACGGCTTTCAGACCTTCGTTGACGATGGCCTGAGCCAGAACGGTTGCAGTAGTGGTACCGTCACCGGCGGCATCGTTCGCCTTGGAAGCCACTTCCTTGACCATCTGGGCGCCCATGTTCTGGAACTTGTCTTCCAGCTCGATTTCGCGCGCAACAGACACACCATCTTTAGTGATGGTCGGGGCACCGAAGGACTTGTCCAGCACCACGTTACGGCCTTTCGGGCCCAGAGTCACCTTGACGGCATCAGCCAGGATGTTTACGCCTTCCAGCATCTTGATGCGGGCTTCGTTACCAAACTTAACGTCTTTAGCTGCCATTTTTCTTCAATCCTTAAATCAATTCGGGGAAAAGGAGGATGGATTACTCTTCGACAATCGCCAGGATGTCGGTTTCGGAGAGGATCAGGACGTCCTGACCATCCAGCTTCTCGGTCTTAACACCGTAGCCTTCGTTGAAGATAACCTTGTCACCAACCTTCACGGCCAGCGCTTTGACTTCGCCATTATCCAGGATGCGACCAGTCCCCACGGCAAGCACTTCACCACGGGTGGACTTCTGGGCCGCAGTACCAGTCAAGACGATACCGCCGGCAGATTTGGCTTCAGCTTCGATGCGCTTGATGATGACGCGGTCGTGCAGTGGACGAATTTTCATCGATAACTCTCCCAAAATGAGTCTCATTGTTGCTTTGAGGAATGGCCGTTCCAGGCCAAATTAGATATGTCCCTGATGTGGGGCAGAGTTGCTAACCCTTCAAGGGCAAATACAAAAAAAATTTTTTCACGTACTATAAACGTCTTCGATGGTTCAGCCATGTCCGCACTCTGGAGCAAGGTCGGTTCAAGCCGCCCGGTTTCCATGCCAGAACCTTCAAAGCCAGCTGTAGAGACGAGCCCTTGACCCGCACCAACCCCATGCTGACAGCCCCTATTCCAGTCGTACTGCGCCAGATGACGGGCCCCATGATCTTCGGCATCATCGCCATTCTGGCCTTCAATCTGGTCGATACCTTTTTTATCGGTATGCTGGGCACCGAAGCTCTGGCTGCCATCAGTTTTACCTTTCCTGTCACTTTTGTGGTTACCTCGCTGGCGATGGGATTGGGCGCCGGATTGTCAGCGGTGATCGGTCATACCCTGGGGCAGGGCAAACACGATGAGGCGGCCCATCTCGCCACCGACAGTCTGTTTCTGGCGGTGATCATGGTGGCCCTGCTCTCCGCGGGGGGCGCTCTCACCATCAAGCCTCTGTTTACCCTGTTGGGCGCCAGTGCCGAGCTTATCTCCCTCATCCATGACTACATGCTGATCTGGTATCTGACCGTCCCCATGCTGGTGCTGCCCATGGTGGGCAATGCCGCTATCCGGGCGACCGGCGATACAAAAACTCCCAGTCTGGTGATGGCAGTTGCCGGGCTGGTCAACGGGATACTGGATCCTCTGTTGATCTTTGGTATCGGCCCCTTTCCCGAATGGGGGATCCGCGGGGCCGCCATCGCCACCTCTATCTCCTGGTTGATGGCGATGCTGGTCAGCCTCTATATCCTGCGTCATCGGGAGGGCTTGCTGCTGTGGCGCCTCTCGCCGCGCGCCCGGTTGCTGACCCACTGGCGGGCGCTGCTCCATGTCGCCGTCCCCGCCTCTTTTACCAATATGCTCAACCCCTTGGCCAATGCGGTGCTGATGACGATCTTTGCAGGACTGGGTACCGAGGTGGTAGCCGCTTACGGCGCCGCATCGCGGGTCGAGGCGCTGCTGCTGATTGTGATGATGGCCCTCGCCTCCGTACTGGCCCCTTTCATCTCGCAAAACTGCGGCGCTGGCAATCCGGCCCGGGCCAAAGCTGCACTGCAGAGCTGCATGAGGTTTGCCCTGCTGTTCCAGCTCGCCATCTATGTCCTGACCTGGCTACTGGCGCCACTCATCGCCAACCTGTTCAGCGATCATCCGCAGGTCATTCGCCTGATTATTCTCTATCTGCATCTGGTGCCGATCGGTTACGGCTTTCAGGGCATGGTGATGCTGCTGGCCTCGGCACTCAATGGCGTGAGGGCATCCAGTATCTCGTTCTTGTTCAACGGATTGCGACTGTTTGGCTTTCTGTTGCCAGGAGCCTGGCTGGGGGCAAAGCTGGGGGGAGAACAGGGGATCTATCTAGGAATACTGCTGGCCAATCTGGCGGCGGGCACCCTCGCGTGGTGGTATGCCCGACACCGCTTCGAGGCGCTGTGCCATCAGGGCAAACCCTGATTCAGTCACTCGCCTCGGGTTTTCATCTCGTCGATTACTCTTTACGCTCAAATTCGCCTTCGATGGTGGTGCCGCCCTGCTTGGCGTTCCCCAGATGATCATCGGACGGTGCGTTGCCAAACGGCGATTGAGTACGCTGGAAACTGCCCATCTGCATCCGGAACTGGCTGCTGCCGATCAGCTTGTCAGCCAGTTTGTTGCGCAGCCAGGGTTGCAGCAACAGCACACCGAAAATGTCGGTCACGAAACCCGGGATAATCAGCAGCAAACCGGCCAACGCCAGCATCATGCCCCCCATCACCTCGCGGCCCGGCATCTCGCCCATCTGCATCTTTTGCTGGGCGCTGAACAGGGTCTTGATCCCTTCACTGCGCACCAGCGAGGAGCCCAATACCGCAGTCAGGATGAGCAAGCCGACTGTCGGCAGCGCCCCGATTACCGAGCCGACCTCGATCATCACGGTGAGTTCCAGTACAACCAGACCCACCAACAACAAAAACAACTTGCCCATATCCACTCCAGCACCGGTAAATTGAGAAAAAGTGGCGCCCATCCAACGATGGTCAGAGGCGATTTTGCCGCCCCGTCATCACCACTTTCTGCCCTGAATAAATGGGGGCAGCCCCCCTCTTTTCAAGTTGGTCAACTGACTCCTACATCATCAGCAATCTAAAAAACCAGCAAAAAGTCACAAAAATTTATAAAAATCATCATGATAAAAACTTCATAACATATGTGTACTTTCCTCAAAGTAATTTGAAAATGTCGCAAATTTAGTGATCCACCTCTAATAACCGATACCTCAATTGGAGTAGTATATTGATTAGTTTTTCGGGAGGTCATTCTCCCAACCGCCCCACTCGATGTGTGGTGCTTCAGGATGAGCTGTGCGCAAGGAACTCGCGACCACTCGGTGAGGATTTTTCCATTTATCTGATTTCTGAGGCATTACAATGAGTGACATCAAGAACGTCCGCATTGAAGAAGACCTGCTGGGCACCAAAGAAGTTTCCAATGATCTCTACTATGGTGTGCACACCCTGCGCGCTGTCGAGAACTTCAAGATCAGCTCTCAGAAGATTTCTGACGTTCCGGAATTCGTCCGCGGTATGGTGCTGACCAAGAAGGCCGCTGCGCTGGCAAACGGTGAACTGGGTACCATCCGTCCTGAAATTGCTGACAAGATCGTAGAAGCCTGCGACCTGATGCTGAACACCGGCAAATGCTTCGACCAGTTCCCGGTCGACGTTTACCAGGGTGGTGCCGGCACCTCCGTCAACATGAACACCAACGAAGTACTGGCCAACATCGCCCTGGAAATCATGGGTCTGGAGAAAGGCCGTTACGACGTCATCAACCCGAACGACCACGTCAACAAGTGCCAGTCCACCAACGATGCCTACCCCACCGGTTTCCGCGTTGCTGTGGTCAACAGCACTGACGTGACCCTGCACGCGCTGGAGCACCTGATCGCGGCATTCGATGCCAAAGCGAAAGAGTTCAAAAACATCCTGAAGATGGGTCGTACCCAGCTGCAAGATGCGGTTCCGATGACCCTGGGTCAGGAGTTCCACGCGTTCGCCGTGACCCTGCGTGAAGAGATCAAATCCATCAAGCGTTGCCAGGAGCTGCTGCTGGAAGTGAACCTGGGGGCGACCGCCATCGGTACCGGTCTGAACACTCCGCCCGAGTACTCTGCACTGGCTATCAAGCGTCTGGCCGAGATCACCGGTCGTGCCTATGTGCCGGCAGAAGACCTGATCGAAGCGACCTCCGACTGTGGCGCCTACGTCATGCTGCACGGCGCCATCAAGCGTCTGGCCATGAAGCTGTCCAAGATCTGTAACGACCTGCGTCTGCTTTCCTCCGGCCCGCGCACTGCACTGAAAGAGATCAACCTGCCGGAAATGCAGGCCGGTTCCTCCATCATGCCGGCCAAGGTCAACCCGGTTATCCCGGAAGTGGTCAACCAATCCTGCTTCAAGGTATTCGGTAACGACATCACCATCACCTTCGCCGCCGAAGCCGGTCAGCTGCAGCTGAACGTTATGGAGCCGGTGATTGGTCAGGCGATGTTCGAATCCCTGAGCCTGATGGAAAAAGCCTGTATTTCCCTGCGCGAGAAGTGCGTGGAAGGTATCACCGCCAACCCGGAAATCTGCATGAATCACGTGCTGAACTCCATCGGTATCGTGACCTATCTGAACCCCTTCATCGGCCACCACGAAGGGGATATCGTCGGCAAGATCTGTGCCCAGACCGGCAAGAACGTCCGCGAAGTCGTTCTTGAGCGTGGCCTGCTGAGCGCCGAGCAGCTGGACGAAATTCTCTCCATCGAGAACCTGATGAACCCGCAATACAAAGCCAAGCGTTTCACCCGCGAAGCTGCCGTATAAGCGAGAGTGGGCCGGGATCTTCCCGGCCCATAAAGTCAGTTCCCGATTGGTCTTTATCCCCAGCCCGATCGGGAATTGGCTTTTTGCCAAATAAAAACCAAAAACTAAAAAATGGAGTTATCGCTATGATTGGAATCGAGTTACTTGTCGTGCTCGCCGCTATCTATCTGGGGGCCCGGATAGGCAGCATCGGCATCGGCTTTGCCGGTGGTCTGGGGGTACTGGTATTGACGTGGGGTCTGGGCATGCCCATCCCGAGCGATCAACTGGTCAGCTACATCCCTTGGGATGTGATCATGATCATCGCGTCCGTCATCTGCGCCATCGCCTGTATGCAACTGGCTGGCGGGATGGACTACCTGGTTTCTTTGGCTGAAAAAGCGCTGCGCAAGAACCCCAAATACATCACCTTCGCCGCCCCGGTGGTCACCTACCTGATGACCATGCTGGCCGGTACCGGTCATACCGCCTTCTCCACCCTGCCGGTGATCGCTGAAGTGGCCAAAGAACAAGGGATCCGCCCATCTCGTCCGCTCTCCATCGCGGTTGTCGCCTCCCAGATCGCCATCACAGCCTCCCCAATCTCTGCCGCTGTGGTTGCCTTCTCCGGCATGCTCGAGCCATTTGGTGTTGACTACCTGACCCTGCTGGCCATCTGCATCCCCTCCACCTTCCTGGCCTGTATCCTGGGCGCCTTCATTGCCAACATGATGGGCAAGCCGCTGGAGCAGGACGAAGTCTATCTAGAGCGTAAAGCCAAGGGCCTGATCAAACTGCGTGGTACTACCAAGCTCGAGATCAAACCGTACGCCAAACTGTCTGTCTGGATCTTCATCGCCGCCATCGTTGCTGTCATGGCTTATGCCACTGCCATCTCCGGTAAAGTGGGTCTGATCACCAACCCGCCGATCCCCCGTGACGGTGCCATCATGGGCATCATGCTGGCCGCGGCCACCATCATGACCCTGGTGTGCAAACTGGACGCCACCCAGGTCACCAACATGCCGACCTTCAAGTCCGGTATGTCCGCCTGTATCTGCGTACTGGGTGTCGCCTGGCTGGGTAACGTCTTCGTGAAAGGCAACATGGACACCATCCAGCTGATCGCTGGCGACCTGCTGAACCAGTACTCCTGGCTGCTGGCCGTGGTGCTGTTCTTCGCTGCCATGCTGCTCTACTCACAGGGTGCAACCACCAAAGCCCTGATGCCTGCCGCTCTGGCACTGGGTGTCAGCCCGCTGACTGCGATTGCCTCTTTCGCAGCCGTGAGCGCCCTGTTTGTACTGCCGACCTACCCGACCCTGCTGGCTGCGGTAGAGATGGACGACACCGGCTCCACCCGTATCGGTAAGGCGGTCTTCAACCACCCCTTCTTCGTACCGGGCACCGCCACCATCGCCATCGCCGTGGCGCTGGGCTTCTTCTTCGGCGGCATCCTGCTGTAATCCTGTCGCCTGCCGATAGCCAAACAAAAATCCCCGCCAGTTGGCGGGGATTTTTTTATCTCTTTACTCTGTACTTGGCTTGGCTGTCTGGCAGCGAGAGACCTGACGTATTATCCGGATGGCTCAACCACGGCGACAGCAGACACCACAACAGCGTGCCAGCGGCGCTATAACCACCGCTGCCGGATTGCCGGAGTAGTAGGGCACCATGGTACTCACCACCACGCCAGAAGGCGGGATCCTTCGAATCAGACCGGATCCAGGGTATCCAGCGGCCAGCGCGGCACGGCTTTGACCGCCAGCGGCTCAAACACGCCCGCTTTCAGGCGCTGCATACCGGCGTAAGCGATCATGGCGCCGTTATCGGTGCAATATTCAGTGCGCGGATAGAACACCTCACCCTTGAGGCTCTCCATCAGCTCGGCCAGCTGGGCACGCAGATGACGGTTGGCACTGACACCACCGGCCACCACCAGGCGCGTGAGGCCGGTCTCTTTCAAGGCGCGACGGCACTTGATGGCCAGTGTATCGACCACCGCATCTTCAAACGCACGGGCGATATCGGCGCGGGTCTGCTCATCGTCACCGTTGGCGGCAATGGTGTTGGCAGCAAAGGTCTTGAGACCGGAGAAGCTCATATCGAGCCCCGGACGGTCAGTCATGGGACGGGGGAAGTGGAAGCGCCCCTTAGTGCCCTTCTCGGCCAGACGGGAGAGCAGCGGACCACCCGGATAGTCCAGCCCCATCAGCTTGGCGGTCTTGTCGAACGCTTCGCCAGCGGCATCATCAATGGATTCCCCCAGCAGCTGATAGCTGCCGATACCGTCGACCCGCACCAGCATGGAGTGACCACCGGAGACCAGCAGCGCCACGAAAGGGAACTCGGGAGCTTTCTCTTCCAGCATGGGGGCCAGCAGGTGCCCTTCCATATGGTGGACGGCGATCGCAGGCTTGTTCCATGCCATCGCCAGCGAACGACCAATAGTGGCGCCCACCAGAATGGCGCCAACCAGACCCGGACCCGCGGTATACGCGATGCCGTCGATGTCATCCTTACCCAGTCCCGCCTCTTGCAATGCCGCCTGGATCAACGGGATCGTCTTGCGAACATGATCCCGGCTGGCGAGTTCGGGGACGACGCCACCGTAGTCCGCATGCAGCTTAACCTGGCTGTATAACTGATGGGAAAGGATCCCTTTTTGATCGTCGAAGATCGCGATCCCGGTTTCGTCACAGGATGTCTCTATGCCCAATACACGCATTGCTAAAAAATTTCACTGCTAAAATGAGACGGCTATGGTAACCTTCGCGGGTTTTTTAAACCAGAGCGATCTCTGCGGGTTTACTTTCATTCCCTGTCCAGAGTATAATTTCGCACCATTTTAAGACATGCTGATCGATTGAAGGTCAGCTAACAATTTATCACTGAGGTGAAAGGCACATGCCAGTAATCAAAGTCCGTGAAAATGAGCCGTTTGACGTTGCTCTGCGTCGTTTCAAGCGTTCTTGCGAAAAAGCCGGTATCCTGTCCGAAGTTCGTAGCCGTGAGTTCTACGAGAAGCCGACTACCATTCGTAAGCGCGCCAAAGCGTCTGCTGTCAAGCGTCACGCCAAGAAGCTGTCTCGCGAAAACGCACGTCGTATCCGCCTGTACTAATCGGGAGATATTGCCGTGTCTCTGAAGGATCAACTCAAGGATCAGCAAAAACTCGCCATGCTTGCCAAAGATAAGGCACGTCTGGGAGCGATCCGCTTGTTGATGGCAGAAATCAAGCAACGTGAAGTCGATACCCGTATCGAGCTGAATGATGAGGATATCCTCGCTGTCGTGACCAAAATGGTCAAACAGCGCCGCGATTCCATCAGCCAATTTGAAGCTGCCGGTCGCCAGGATCTCGCCGACAAAGAGTCCGCCGAGATCGTTGTGTTGCAGGAATTCCTGCCGCAACAGCTGACCGCAGATGAAATTGCTGCCCTGATCGAGCAAGCCATCACTGAAAGTGGTGCTGCCGTCATGGCTGATATGGGCAAGGTCATGGCTGTCTTGAAGCCGAAAATTCAGGGGCGTGCCGATGTCGGCGCCGTCAGTGCTCAGGTGAAAACCCGCTTGGCGTAACAGGCAACTCTCTTGTTTGGTCGAAGAAGCCGTGCTTCCCTTGGAATGCGCGGCTTTTTTATTTTCTCCGCAATGAAACAGGACGGTTATGGCAGGCAGGATCCCCCAATCCTTTATCGACGATCTGCTCGTACGCACAGACATAGTCGAGCTGATCGACTCGCGAGTGCGGCTGAAAAAAGCCGGTAAGAATTACCAGGCTTGCTGCCCTTTTCATAACGAAAAAAGCCCCTCTTTTACCGTCAGCCAGGAGAAGCAGTTCTACCACTGTTTCGGTTGTGGCGCCCACGGCAATGCCATCGGCTTTGTCATGGAGTACGACGGTCTCGAATTTCCCGATGCCATCGAAGAGCTCGCCAGCATGCAAGGCATGCAGGTACCTCGCGAGCAGAGCATCGGCGGCTCGGCCAATAGCCAGCCCGCAGTCAGCAAGGATCTGTTCGAGCTGATGAACCAGATCGCCCGCTTCTACGAGAGCAATCTCAAGAGCGCTCCCCATGCGGTGGAGTACCTCAAGGGACGTGGCCTGACCGGTGAAGTGGTCAAGCGCTTCAACATCGGTTATGCCCCAAGTGACTGGGATCAGGTACGCCGCCGCTTCGGCGCCAGCCGGGATCACGAACAGCTGCTTATCTCGGGCGGCATGCTGATCACCCGTGACAATGGCCCGGGCAGCTATGACCGTTTCCGCGATCGCATCATGTTCCCGATCCGCGACAAGCGTGGCCGGGTCATCGGTTTCGGTGGCCGGGTGCTGGGTGATGGCACCCCCAAGTACCTGAACTCGCCGGAGACCCCCATCTTCCATAAAGGGAGGGAGCTGTTCGGTCTCTACGAGGTGAAGCAGGCACACAAGGATCCACGCCGGATCCTGGTGGTGGAAGGCTACATGGATGTGGTGGCACTCGGTCAGTACGACATCGACTATGCGGTGGCGGCGCTGGGTACTGCAACGACCAGCGACCATATCCACACCCTGTTTCGCACCACTGCCGAGGTAGTCTGCTGCTACGACGGTGACAACGCCGGTCGTGAAGCCGCCTGGCGCGCGCTGGATAATGCCCTCCCTCATCTGCAGGATGGCCGCGAGCTGAAGTTCGTGTTTCTGCCCGATGGCGAGGATCCCGACTCGCTGGTACGCCAGATCGGCAAGGAGGGCTTTGAAGCCCTGCTCGATCAAGCCCAACCGTTCGCCGACTTCATGTTCGAGCGTCTCGGCCGGGATGCGGCCCTCTCCGGTGAGGCAGGCAAGTTTGAAGTGGCCAACAAGGCCGCCGAGCTTATTCGTCGCGTTCCGGAAGGGTTTACCCGCGAAGGGCTGATCACTCGTCTCTCCAGCATGATGCGTTGGGGCGAGAACAAGCAGCGCATCGCCGAGCTCTTTGCCCGCAACAGTCAGCCCAAGGCCGAGGTCAACAAACCCAAGGCAGCCAAGCTGACGCCACTGCGGCGTGCGCTGGCACTGATGGTGCAATATCCGGCAGTAACGGCTGAGCTTCCCCCCATGCCGGAATTAGCCGGGCTACGCGTACAGGGCATCAAGTTCCTGCTGCAACTGCACCAGCAGATCCTGGCACAGCCTAGTATCACAACCGGTATCCTGCTGGAACACTGGCGTGGTACCAAGGAGGGAGAGATCCTCGCTCAGCTGGCCATGCACGACCTGTTCGAGGAGATCAAACTCGATCAGGAGCCGGATATTCTGGGAGAATTGCAGGACACCTTCGTCGGCTTCATCAACCAGTTTCTGAAACAGCGGATCGAAGAATTGCAGGCCAAAGTGGCTCAGGAAGGACTAAGCTCCGAAGAAACCCAAGAGCTGATGATGCTGATAAGAGAGGTGCAAATTGAGAAAAGAAATGAGAGTGGGGCTTGATATTTAAGTGATTAGTCCCAATATGGATAGCGTTGCCCGAATCGACGGGATGAAAAGCAAAATTTTTATAACCGCCTGGCCCCGACAATACTGCGGGCAGGGGTTTCTCATGACCGACGCCGCAACCAGACATAGCATGTCTGGCGGTTTTCTATTAGAATTGGCTATTTGCGCAGCAGCGCACTGTACGCGCAACCTAGCAACACCAACCGGATGAGTTCTATGGAGCAAACCCCGCAGTCTCAGCTTAAACTCCTCGTTGCCAAAGGTAAAGAACAGGGCTACCTGACCTATGCCGAGGTGAACGATCACCTCCCGCAAGACATTGTCGATTCAGACCAGATCGAAGACATCATTCAGATGATCAACGATATGGGCATTCAAGTGGTTGAAAACGCTCCGGATGCCGATGACCTTATCATGGCTGAAGGTGGTACCGCCGATGAGGACGCTGCCGAAGCAGCGGCCCAGGCTCTGGCATCTGTTGAATCTGAGATTGGTCGCACGACCGATCCCGTCCGCATGTACATGCGGGAAATGGGTACCGTCGAACTGCTGACCCGCGAAGGCGAAATCGACATCGCCAAGCGGATCGAAGACGGTATCAACCAGGTACAAAGCTCCGTAGCCGAGTACCCTGAAGCAATTACTTACCTGCTCGAACAGTACGACAAGTACGAAGCCGAGCAGCTGCGTCTCTCTGACATTATCTCTGGCTTTATTGACCCGAACGAAACTGAAGATATGGCACCTACCGCCACGCATATCGGTTCCGAGCTCGGCGAAGACGATCTGGCCGACGAAGATGAAGAGGACGAAGAAGACGAAGACGAAGATGGCGACAGCTCTGACGACGACGGTGACGGTGGTCCGGATCCGGAAGTCGCTCGCGAGAAGTTTGGCGAACTGCGTGCCCAGTATGAAGTGACCCGCCTCTCCATTCAGAAGAATGGTCGCGCGCACGAAGATACCCAGGCCGCCATCGCCCAGCTGGCCGATGTATTCCGCCAATTCCGCCTGATGCCCAAGCAGTTCGATCGCCTGGTCAACAACATGCGTGAAATGATGGAGCGCGTCCGCGTGCAGGAACGCATCATCATGAAGCTCTGCGTTGAGCAGGCCAAGATGCCGAAGAAAACCTTCGTCGCGGCCTTCACCAACAACGAGTGCGAAACTGCCTGGTTCGAATACCAGAAGCAGGCTGGCAAAGCCTGGTCTCCCCGTCTGGTTGAAATGGACGAGGATATTCAGCGCGCCATCGGCAAGCTGCAGCAGATTGAAGAAGAGACCGGTCTGTCGATTGCCCAGATCAAGGATATCAACCGTCGCATGAGCATCGGTGAGGCCAAAGCCCGCCGTGCGAAGAAAGAGATGGTTGAGGCCAACTTGCGTCTGGTTATCTCTATCGCCAAAAAGTACACCAACCGCGGCTTGCAGTTCCTGGATCTGATCCAGGAGGGCAACATCGGTCTGATGAAGGCGGTAGACAAGTTTGAATACCGTCGTGGCTACAAGTTCTCGACCTATGCAACCTGGTGGATCCGTCAGGCCATTACCCGCTCCATCGCGGATCAGGCCCGTACCATCCGTATACCGGTACACATGATCGAGACCATCAACAAGCTCAACCGTATCTCCCGTCAGATGCTGCAGGAGATGGGGCGCGAACCGAACCCGGAAGAGCTGGCCATGCGCATGGGCATGCCGGAAGACAAGATCCGCAAGGTACTGAAGATCGCCAAAGAGCCTATCTCCATGGAGACGCCCATCGGTGATGATGAAGATTCCCACTTGGGCGACTTCATCGAAGATACCACCCTGGCTCTGCCAGCGGATGCGGCGACCAGCGAAAGCCTGCGCAACGCCACCCGCGAAGTGCTTGCTGGCCTGACCGCCCGCGAAGCCAAGGTACTGCGGATGCGTTTCGGTATCGACATGAACACTGACCACACCCTCGAGGAAGTGGGCAAACAGTTCGACGTTACCCGTGAGCGTATTCGTCAGATCGAAGCCAAGGCACTGCGCAAACTGCGCCACCCGAGCCGCTCGGAAGTGCTGCGCAGCTTCCTGGACGAATAGTCCTGACCCTGTGTCAAACTGCTCTGCCAAAGCCCCGCCATGCGGGGCTTTGTTTTGTCTGGCATTTACCCTTGCGACCCTCTTTGCGCCCTCAATCAAGCTGGACAATTAGTCGCCAAGTGGTTGATATGCCTATAGACTGCCCTTTCCTCTTCCCCTATAATCCACGCCGCTAAACGCACAATTTGGCCCCTTAGCTCAGTTGGTCAGAGCAGTCGACTCATAATCGATTGGTCGTGGGTTCAAGTCCCCCAGGGGCCACCAAATTGAAAAAGGCCGCTCATGATGAGCGGCCTTTTTGCATCTGCGGATCGAGCAATGTCCCGTGATAAGCTCGAGGAGGCCATAGAAAAGACCCGCCATGGGCGGGTCTGGGCAGGGTCCGGATCAGGCGCCTCACTCAGAGACAAGGAGCCTAATGCTGAGCCTCAGGTTTGCTCGTTGCTGCCGCTCTGGATGGATGAGCGACGCCCGATGGCAGGCAGCATCCGGGTAACCAGATTGCTGCGCTGACGCCAGGAGGTGAAGACGATGGCCAGCAGGTGCAGACCAATCAGTCCCTGCAGCGCCACCACGCACCACTCATGCCACTCGTCAGCCCCCAGTTCAAATCCCGTCTCGGTATTTTGAAACCAGCCGCTGCCAGCGGTGGCCAGCACGACCAGCCAGAGCGCCCACACGGCCAGCTTGCCGCTACCGTGATGACCCGGTGCCGGAGGCTGCCGCTCACGCATCTCGCGCGCCTGCTGGCGAAAATCCTCCCCGCTGGGGATGAGGGCACCAAGGCGAGCGTAGCCACGGGCGAAAGTGAGCCCCCAGAGCAGACGCAAGGAGACCAGCCCAATGGCACCGTAACCCAGCCACTCGTGCCACTCCTCCCCCGCTTCGTTAACCCAGAGATTGCTGAGGCAGACCGCCACCAAGCCCCAGTGGGTCAGGCGAACCAGCGGATCCCAGCGAAAGGGCTCACCCTTTTTGCTTGGCATATTTGTGGTACTCCTTCTTCAGGTCGTTGACCTTGGCCAGATGTTCGCGCGCCTTGGCCTCATCACCCGCCTTGAGTGCGGCCAAGCTGGCGTCCAGCTCAGTCTGTACCTCGTTCATCCCTTCAAGGAATTTCTCTTTCTTGGCGGCCGGCATGTTCTTCTGCTTGGCCACATCAAGCTGGGCCTTCATCTCGTTGATGTGCTTCTCCATGGTGGCTGCATCATCAGCCTTGACGGCCTGCTTGTAGTTGAAGCCAATCTTCTTCATCGGCTGTTCCAGATCCCCCGCCACGGCAGACAGGGTCATCAGGCCAAACATCAGGGGCAGCAGCAGGGGGCGGACGGTTTTCAACATGGGATTTCCTTATATAACGACATGCTCGAATTGTTAGGGGTACTTATGAATCCAAACAAGAATTCATCACCAGCATGATGCCATGACTCATGGTGAAACGTTTGTGAAAAATGCTGTTTTTTGTGGCAAATAGTGACAGATATGCCGCGCTTGTTTGCGCTTGGTAACTGATTGAACGCAGTTGACGCGCACCATGAGGATGGTTGAAAGCGGTAAACAGGGACAAAAAACCCCGCCGTAGCGGGGTCTGAATCAACTGGCCATTTGCGTGCGTCAGTTACTCCCGTTCGCGAGCAATGGCGCGCCAGCCGATATCCTTGCGGTAGAAGACGCCATCCCACTTGATGCGGCCAGCGAGCTGATAGGCACGCTGCTGGGCTTCTGCAACCGTATGGCCCAGCGCCGTGGCGCACAGTACACGACCGCCAGCGGTCAGGCTGGTATCGCCCTCCAGGCGGGTACCAGCATGGAACACCTTCTCACCCGCCACTTCATCCACCGGCAAGCCGCTGATGGGGTGGTTGGTGCTGTAATCGCCGGGATAGCCACCCGCCGCCAACACCACGCCGATAGCGGCGCGGGGATCATAGATGGCCTCTTTCTGATCCAGCTTGCCTGCACAAGCCGCCAGACAGAGCTCTACCAGATCGGACTGCATCCGCAGCATGATGGGCTGGGTCTCGGGATCGCCAAAGCGGCAGTTGAACTCGATCACTTTGGGATTGCCAGCACCGTCGATCATCAGACCGGCATAGAGGAAACCGGTGTAGACATTGCCTTCGGCCGCCATACCACGCACGGTCGGCATGATCACCTGCTCCATCACGCGTCGATGTACCTCGGCGGTCACTACAGGCGCCGGGGAGTAAGCCCCCATGCCGCCGGTGTTGAGGCCGGTATCACCGTCGCCAACCCGCTTGTGATCCTGACTGGTGGCCATCGGCAGCACGTGCTCGCCATCGACCATGACGATGAAGCTCGCCTCTTCACCCTCCAGAAACTCCTCAATCACCACCCGGGAGCCCGCTTCGCCAAAGGCATTGCCGGAGAGCATGTCGCGCACCGCGTCTTCCGCCTCCCGCAAGGTCATGGCGACAATCACCCCCTTGCCCGCCGCCAGGCCATCGGCCTTGATGACGATGGGGGCACCCTTCTCGCGCAAGTAGGCGAGCGCAGGCTCCACTTCGGTGAAGTTCTGGTACTCGGCGGTCGGAATGGCGTGACGGGCCAGGAAATCCTTGGTGAAAGCCTTGGAGCCTTCCAGCTGGGCAGCGGCAGCGGTCGGGCCAAAGATCGGCTGACCGGCGGCGCGGAAGGCATCCACCACCCCTTTCACCAGCGGCGCTTCCGGCCCGACGATGGTGAGGCCGACCTGCTTCTCTTTGGCAAAGGCCAGCAGCCCTTCGATATCGGTCGCCTCGATGGCGACGTTCTCGACACCCGGCTCAAGCTGGGTGCCTGCGTTGCCCGGCGCCACAAAAACGTGACGTACCAGCGGGGAGAGTTTGGCCTTCCAAGCCAGAGCGTGTTCGCGGCCACCGTTGCCAATGATCAGTACTTTCATCGTATCGCTCGCTTCTATTTGTGGTCACTGGACGGCCTCTCTGGCCGTCAGTCAGTGGAAATAGTCAGTTGAAAAGAGACAACAAAAGGGCCGCCATCGGCAGCCCCTGACCCATCAATGACGGAAATGGCGCATGTTGGTGAACACCATGCACATGCCGTGCTCGTCGGCGGCATCGATCACCTCCTGATCGCGCATCGAGCCACCCGGCTGGATCACGCAGGAGATACCGGCCTGCGCGGCAGCATCGATACCGTCGCGGAACGGGAAGAAGGCATCGGAGGCCATCACGGAGCCCGCCACGGTCAGCCCTTCGTCCGCAGCCTTGATACCAGCGATTTTGGCCGAATAAACACGGCTCATCTGGCCTGCGCCGACGCCGATGGTCTGGCCATCTTTGGCGTAGACGATGGCGTTGGATTTGACGAACTTGGCCACTTTCCAGCAGAACAGCAGATCTTGCAGCTCGGCCTCGGTCGGCTGACGCTTGCTGACCACGGTCAGGTCGCCCAGCGTCACCATGCCGAGATCCCGCTCCTGTACCAGCAGGCCGCCGTTGACGCGCTTGAGGTCAAACCCTTGCGCCGGTGCCGTCCACTGCCCGCATTCGAGCAGACGCACGTTCTGCTTGGCGGCGACCGCATCGCGGGCCTCCTGGCTGACGGTCGGGGCGATGATCACTTCGACAAACTGGCGGGCTACGATGGCTGCCGCAGTGGCGCCATCCAGCTCGCGGTTGAAGGCGATGATGCCGCCAAAGGCGGAGGTGGGGTCGGTCTGGTAGGCGCGATCGTAGGCACTCAGCAGGTCGTTACCTATGGCCACACCGCAGGGGTTGGCATGCTTGACGATGACGCAGGCCGGCTCGTCGAACTCCTTCACACACTCCAGCGCCGCATCGGTATCGGCGATGTTGTTGTAGGAGAGCGCTTTGCCCTGCAGCTGGATAGCGCTGGAGACAGAACCCGGCGCGGCATGCTCTTCGGCGTAGAAGGCGGCAGCCTGATGGCTGTTTTCGCCGTAACGCATGTCCTGCTTCTTGATGAACTGGCTGTTGAAGGTGCGCGGGAAACGGGACTCCTCGTCACCCTCCTTGTTGTCACCGTAGGAAGGAACCATAGTGCCAAAGTAGTTGGCGATCATGCCGTCGTAGGCGGCGGTGTGCTCGAAGGCTGCGATGGCAAGATCGAAACGGGTCGCCAGTTTCAGGCTGTTGCCGTTGGCATCCATCTCGCGAATAACCCGATCATAGTCAGCAGCTTTGACGACGATAGCGACATCTTTGTGGTTTTTGGCGGCAGAACGCACCATGGTCGGGCCGCCGATGTCGATGTTCTCGACCGCATCGGCCAAAGTGCAGCCCGCTTTGGCCACGGTTGCAGCAAAGGGGTAAAGGTTGACGACAACCATGTCGATGGGGGAGATAGCGTGCTGGGCCATGATGGCGTCATCCTGCTCCCGACGGCCGAGGATGCCGCCATGAACCTTGGGATGCAGGGTCTTGACCCGGCCATCCATCATTTCAGGGAAACCCGTGTAGTCGGAGACCTCGGTCACCGGCAGACCCGCCTCGCCAAGCAGCTTGGCGGTACCGCCCGTGGAGAGCAGGGCAACACCACGCTCGTTGAGTGCCTTGGCAAATTCCAGAATGCCGGTTTTGTCAGACACACTCAGCAGTGCACGGCGAATGGGTCGAGCTTGTTCCATCACACTATCGTCCTCAACATAACGGGGACCGTTCCATGGGAGGCGAGGCTCAACACAGAGAGTCCCCAAATAAATGGAAGTGGGGGATTTCGCAAACCACTCTCGCCCCGACATCCGGCAAAAGCGTTTTAGGAAATGCCCGCTTGGTGCGGCGCTCTGTTATGGGCGCGTATTCTACACAAAAAATGTGACCTGTGGTGGATTTTTTGAAACGGCAAAGCCTTATTTGGCGCGGCGTTAAACGTTTTCCAATTGATTTTCTCGAAACGTTTGCACTTTCAGTGTTTTATGGAAAAAAGGGTCGCCAGGAGATGTTTATCTGCCCCTTTTATGCCCTTGGCTGGCAATCCATGGGCAAAGGGGTGATAGTGGATTCCGGTTTTTGTGGCGGCATATATTCAAGGGGAGAGAGAGCATGTATCGGATCGGTGAACTGGCCAAGGCGTGCGGGGTCAAGGCAGATACCCTGCGTTTTTACGAGAAGAACGGGCTTATCTCACCGGGGATCCGCAACGAATCCGGCTACCGCCTCTACAGCGAACAGGACAAGCGGCGGCTGGAGTTCATCATTCGCGCCAAGTCGGTGGGATTCTCGCTGGCCGATATCGGCGAGCTGCTCGACCTCGATACCAACAAGGCCAAAGTCACCTGTCAGGAGGTGAAAGCAGTGGCCGACACCAAGCTGGCACAGGTGGAGCAGAAGATCATCGAACTGACCCGCTTTCGCGACAACCTGCGCGAGCTCTCCAATATCTGCTGCGGCGGCCCCCGCTCGGCGGAGCACTGCGCCATCCTCGAGACGCTGGAATCTGGCGCCCCGGCCCATCACGAGCATCACAACCACGACCAGCATGACCCGGTTCACGGCTGACATGGTATGCCTGACTGAGCGTGCCTGGCTCAGTGTAACTGACTCGGCGCGCCCGACGCATTGCTCCGGCGGCGATTTGGTGACAAAATCGCCGCGTTTTTAATCGGTGCCAGTGCATCCGGTTGCCGGGCGCTAGCCTGCACAGGCGCCCGCAGCGAAAACCGCCATCCAGACACAAGAATCAACACACCAAGAGAAAAGAAGAGGAGCCATCATGGCCAACATTCGGGTCGACCAACCCGCCCTCCCCCGTGAGGAAGATGCGCAAGGGGGCTGCTATGCCCATCAGCGCGGTGAGATAAAGGATAACCATCTGCATGCCCTGCTCTGTGATCCCCTGTTTCGCAGCAGGGTCGAGCGCAACAAGAAGGGCAAGGGGAGTTACCAGCGCAAGGCCAAATTTGGCAAGCGGTGGGAGCCCGGCCAACAGCAGATGATCCGCGTCTGCTGCTGAGCGGGTTTCTACCGACCATAAACAATCAGGGCGCCAATGGCGCCCTGATTGTTTTGACAGAAGAAGCGATTTGGCAACGCCAACTCACAGCCTCAACAGGCCGCTCACTCATCCATAAAGAGTTCGAGCAATACGTTCAGATAGCGATGGCCGAGAGAAGTGAGCTGCCAGCTATCCCCCAGATCCTCGATAAGCTCCTTGCTTTGGGCGATGGCGAGCACCGTCTCTACCCGCTCCAGTGGCAAGCCAGTATAGGCCTCGAACTCCGCCTTGGGGGCCGGTTCAAACAGGCGGAAGCGGTTCATGAAGTATTCGAGCGGCAGATCGTCTGCCGTCACCTGCCACTGCTCGTCCAGATAGGGGCGACTCTTGTCCAGATACCCTTTTGGATGCTTCACCTTGGCGGTGCGCAGGATCTGTTGGTTCGCGAGATCGGTCACCTTGCCGTGGGCGCCACAGCCAATCCCCAGATAGTCGCCGAAACGCCAGTAGTTGAGGTTGTGATGGCACTGGTAGCCCTCTTTGGCATAAGCCGAGATCTCGTACTGGCGATAACCGCTGGCGGTGAGCATGGCGTGGCCCTGCTCGTAGATGTCCCACAGGGTGTCATCTTCCGGCAGTTTGGGCGGCTTGGAGGCAAACGCCGTGTTCGGCTCTATGGTGAGCTGATACCAGGAGAGGTGCGGCGGGGCGCAGTCGATCGCCTGCTGCAGGTCATAAAGGGCGTCATCCAGACTCTGATCCGGCAGACCGTGCATCAGATCCAGATTGAAGGTGGGCAACTTGATGGCATGGGCCAGTGCAGCGGCCTTGCGCGCCTCTTCCGGGCCGTGAATGCGGCCGAGGCGGGTCAGCTTCTCCTGCTGAAAGCTCTGCACCCCGATGGAGATACGGTTGATGCCGGCGCGCTGGAAACCGACGAACTTGTCCGCCTCCACCGTGCCCGGATTCGCTTCCATGGTGATCTCGCAATCCGCGGTGAGCGGAATGCGGGCCCGCACCCCGTCCAGCAAGGTTTGCATCGCCTCCACCGTCAACAGGCTGGGAGTGCCACCGCCGATAAAGATCGAGGAGAGCGGCCGTCCCTGCGCCCACTTCAGATCCTGATCCAGATCCTCCAGCAGGGCGGCGACATATTCGAGGTGAGGCAACTCCCCCTTCTGGGCATGGGAGTTGAAGTCACAGTAAGGGCACTTCTGGACGCACCAGGGCACATGAATATAGAGAGAGAGCGGCGGCAGTTGCAGCATGGGGCTTCCAATAAAACGGGGGCTCAAGGCCCCCATTGTAGATGACTATGTGTGATTGACCGTGTGTAACCAACAAGGTGGCGAAGTGACTCAGTGCGCCGCAGCCAGCGCCGCTTTGAGCTTGGCCAGCGCCTGACCGCGATGGCTCAGCTGGTTTTTCAGCTCGGCTGGCATCTGGGCGGCGGTGCAGTCGTGATCCGGCACGAAGAAGACGGGGTCATAGCCAAAGCCATGTTGACCGCGCGGCTCGTCGATGATCATCCCTTCCCAGCTCGCCTGACAGATGATGGGAGTGGGATCGTCGGCGTGGCGCATATAGACCAGCACACACCAGAAGCGGGCGCTCTTCAGATACTCGGGGGCACCTTGCAGCTCACCGAGCAGCTTCTCGATGTTGGCCTTGTCACCGGCACCCACACCGGCAAAGCGGGCGGAGTAGACGCCGGGGCGCCCTTGCAGCAGATCGACTTCCAGTCCGGAGTCATCGGCCACGGCGGGCAGACCGGTAATGCGGGCGGCGTGGCGGGCCTTGATGATGGCATTCTCGACGAAGGTGGTGCCGGTCTCATCGGCATCGGAGACCGCAAACTCGCTCTGTGGGATCACCTGGATCTTCATATCGGCCAGCATGGCGGCCAATTCCTTCACCTTTTTCTGGTTACCTGTTGCCAGGACAAGCTTGTTCATCGAGCACCTCCGCAAAAATAATCTGCGCATTCTATGCGGCGCAAGCGTTTAGTAAAAGCGCCAATTACACCCGCTGTGATGGGGTTACGGGGGATTTGCCGCCATCGAATAACCAGCTTTTTAATACATGTTTCCATAATGGAATAACCAAAGTGATTAAATACCATTTCTATTCATTACTGTGAGTCAGTAGACTCGCGCCCCAATTCATTAACCTGGCTGACTAAAGAGGTGACAGATGCCATTGATACTTTTACTCGTACTACTGGTGCTGTTCAGTCCGCTGGCTATCGACATCTACCTGCCCGCCATTCCGCAGATGGCCGAGCAGCTGGGCGCCGAAGTAACCCTGATGCAGGGCACCATCACCAGGTTCCTGTTCAGCATGGGACTGGGGCAACTGCTTGTTGGCCCGCTGGCCGATCGCTACGGTCGCAAGCCCATCGCGCTGGGCGGCGTGCTGCTCTATGGCCTGAGCGCGCTGGGGGCCGGTTTTGCCGCCAGCCTCGGCGAATTGATGCTGGCCCGGGTGCTGCAGGGCTTCGGCGCCTGCGCTACTTCGGTCGCCGCCTTCTCGGTGGTGCGTGACAGCTATGGCCCGAAAAAGAGCGGTCAGATGATCTCCTACCTCAATGGCGCCATCTGCTTTATTCCTGCGCTGGCGCCCCTGCTCGGTGGCTGGCTCACCGCCAAGGCGGGCTGGTCTGCCAACTTCTGGTTTATGGCCGGTTATGCGCTCATCGTCGGCAGCTGGCTGATGTGGCGGATGCCGGAGACCCGCCCGGAGGAGACCCGCAGTGAAGGGGCCCTCATCAGCTGGTCCCGCTACAGCCCTGTGCTGCGCTCACCCAGCTTCCTGTTCAACGCGGCGCTGTGCATGCTGGCGATGGCGGTGATCCTCGCTTATGTCACTGCTGCACCGGTGCAGCTGATGGTGAAATTGGGGCTGGATATGAGTGGCTTTAGCTACTGGTTCACCGCCAACGCCGCGCTCAACATTCTGGCCTGCTTCATGGCGCCACGCTTTATCGCCAAAGTGGGGCCAAGACGCACCCTGCGCATCGGCCTGCTGGTGTTGATGCTCTCTGCCATCACCCTGACCCTGGCGATGCACATCGAACATCCGCTGGCGATGATGGGGCCGGTGTTCCTCTCCAGCATCGGCTTTGCCATGATTCTGGGCTCGGCCGCCGGCATGGCGCTGGCACCGTTCGGCCACTGCGCCGGTACCGCCGCCGCCCTGCTCGGCCTGTTCCAGATGAGCGGCTCCGGCGCGTTGGTTGGCCTGACCGGCGCCCTGATGCACGACCCGCTGAGCCAGCTGGCGCTGCATATGTGGCTGCTGCTGCCGCCCCTGGTGATGCTGATGACCCGACGCGGTCGCCGCTTGTGTTTGCAATAAATCCTGTGCTCTGATGGGCACACTCAGGGGGCCATCGGCCCCCTTCTCGTTTGTATCGCCTTTACAGCACATGGCCATCCGGCAGATTGCCTGCGATGGCAACCCCACTCACTCGATGTCAGCGGAGAACTCCCGATGAGCCACACTCTCAACGCAGCCCTGGTGGGCTATGGCTTTGCAGGCAAGACCTTCCACGCCCCCTTCCTCTCCACCACCCCGGGCTTGTCCCTGAGCTGGGTGGTAAGCCGCGATGCCGCCAAGGTGCAGGCCGATCTGCCCGACTGCCGGGTCGGATCACTGGAGGAGGTGCTAAGCGATGAGACCGTCGATCTGGTGGTGATCGCCACCCCCAACGACACCCACGCCCCCCTCGCCCGCCAGGCGCTGCTGGCAGGTAAACATGTGGTGATCGACAAGCCCTTTGCACTGGATCTGGCCGAAGCGCAAGCGCTGGTCGAGTTGGCCGAAAAGCAGCAGCGGCTGCTCAGTATCTTCCACAACCGGCGCTGGGATGGAGATTTTCTTACCGTGCGCCGTTTGATTGCCGAAGAGACGCTGGGGCAGATCGCCCAGTTCGAATCCCACTTCGATCGCTATCGCCCCGAAGTGCGCCAGCGCTGGCGCGAAGCGGGTGGCCCGGGTTCCGGCCTCTGGTTCGATCTCGGCCCCCACGTGCTGGATCAGGCATTGCAGCTGTTCGGCCAACCGGACTGGCTGCAGGCCGATCTGGCCGAGCAGCGCCCTGGCGCACTGGCGGACGACTACTTCCATGTGGTACTGGGTTACGATGCTCTGCGGGTTATTCTGCATGGCAGCTGTCTGGTTTCAGCCACCATGCCGCGTTTCATCGCCCACGGCAGCCAGGGTTCGTTCGTGAAATTCGGTATGGATGTGCAGGAAGATCAGCTCAAGCAGGGCTTGCGGCCACCGGCGGCGGATTGGGGCATGGATAGTGAACCCGGTCAGCTCAGCCGCATTGTCGATGGTCAGTTACAGCAGCAGAGCGTGGAGGGTGAGCCGGGGGATTATGGCGCCTACTATCGCGGTGTCTGCGCCGCCATCAAGGGTGAGGGAAGCAACCCGGTGCCAGCAAGTGAAGCGCTGGCGGTGATGGCGCTGCTGGATCTGGCCCGTCAGAGCCACCTTGAGGGAAAACGGCTGCCCTGTCAGAAGCTGTCTGACTAAGGTGCGGGTCATCGGCCGCGCTTGACCAACCTTGACCTTGCTAAACCGCCAAGAGATGGCAGCAAAGCGGTGTTTAATTGTGCAATTAGTGCCATTTAACGGCATCTTGTATTGATATCAGTCGTTGCAGTGGAGCTTTTTATCCACGGCACGAAAAAATGTCATTGTGATATCCGTTTTCATCGGTAACTAATGGGGCTATATTGCGCCCGCCTGCTGCCTCCCGGCTTCTTGTTTCAATACCGGGCAACGGTGGGCGCTGTGATGGTTGCACAGACCATCTCTCCATATTTATTTGAGGGAATGCACATGAACAAAGTACTGGTAGCCGGTATCCTGGGTCTGATGTTGACTGCTTGCGGTCAGAAAGAAGAAAAAGCTGCCGCTCCTGCTGCTGCTCCGGCCGCCGAAGTTGCTGCCACTGTAGAAAAAGCCGCTAGCGAAGCCACCTCTACCGTAGAGAAGGCCACCTCCGAAGCGACTGCAACCGTAGAAAAAGCTGCTACCGAAGCCGCTACCAAGGTTGAAGCTGCAGTGAGCGATGCCAAGGCCAACTAAGCCTGCACCTCATTCGAAGACGGGTCCGAAGGCAACTTCGGGCCCGTTTTTTTATCTGTCGCTCAGGGGGCCGGATTAATCAGCGAGGTGAGGATGTGATCCTCCCAGCGACCATTGATCATCAGATACGCCCGCGCGAATCCCTCCCGCTCGAAGCCGAGCCGCTCCAGCAAGGCGCCACTGCGCTGATTGGCTGGCATATAGCAAGCCATGATGCGATGCAGATCGTGCTCCCGAAACAGGTAGTCGATGGCGGCTGACAGCACCTCTCTCATCACCCCCTGCCCCTGATGCTGCTGGTCGATGGCATAGCCCAGATGACACGCCTTGAAGACCCCCATCAGGATATTGCTGAAGTTGCAGGTGGAGATCACCCGCTCGCCAGCCGGATCGAGGGCCACCAGATTGACGCCGGTGCCGTTGAAAAACTGGCTGTAGCTGTCCTGCAGCCGGGCATGCCAGTAAGAGAGGGTGTAAAAGTGCTCGTCCCGCAGCGGCTCCCAGGGGGCGAGATGGGCGCGGTTGCGCCGGTAGAAGTCGAGCATCATGGGGGCCTGATCCGGCGACAGTATGGTCAGGTGGGTACGAGCCGTCTTGATATGTGGCAGCGTCATCAGGACTCCCTCTGTCTTAGCCACTCATCGCGCAGCAGGCTGTAGTGGGCGTGGTCCACAATCCGGTTGCCCAGCCGCTCTGCGCGCCGGGTCACCCCCTCCAGCTGCATCCCGAGCCGCTCACAAACAGCCCTGCTGGGCTCGTTATCGGTGGCGGCGCTGATCTCCACCTTCTCCATCCCCATCTCTTCGAAGGCGTGGTGGATCAGGGCCTGACAGGCCCGGGTGATGATGCCGTTACCCTGCCAGCGCTCCGCCAGCCAGTAACCGATGACCACCTTGCCAAGGTCGTGATCGATGCTGTTGTAACCGATTACGCCGACCACCTCCCCCTGATACTCGATGGCGGTGGTGAGCCCCTCGCCCCGGGCGAACTTCTCGATGGCACTGCGAATGAAGAGGGCGCTGTCGACGGGGCGCTGGATCAGTGGCGGCCAGGGTAGCCACTGGGAGAGGTACTCCCGGTTGTCATTGCAGAGGGCAAACAGTTCGCTCGCCATATCGGGCTGCAAGAAGAGCAGCGCAAGCTCGTCGTCCAACTGCCATGAAAACATGGGATTCTCCTTTTAAATCAGTGATCAAATCGCGAACCAGCACCCAATGTAGCCAATCGCCACTGGCCGCGCCAGCCACTTTTACGCCTCCCCTCCGGCAGGTATCGCAGAGGGTCACAGCGTGCGTTCTCTCCTCCCTCAAAAGAGGAGGGTGGGTGTCTGAAACCGGATAATGCTCTCCACATGGCGCCGAAGAATGCCCCCAAACGGCACTTTGGCAGATCCTGCTACCCCTTTGTGCTGCGCTGTCACTTTTGACAGGGGGCACTTTCCCCCACCGGCACTAGCTTCAAAACGCCCGACCTTCGGTCGGTTTATCAACCTCATCGATTTAAGGAAAGAAGAGATGAATAAAATTTATCTGGCCGTTGCGCTGGCCTGCTGGGGAAGTGCCGCACTGGCGGCACAAGAGGTAGAGATCAACGTAACGGCAAACGGCATCCGGGCCATGACAGGCCTCAGTGCCGCGAGTGCTACCTTGCAACTGGAAGATGGCGAGTTTCGTCAGGTGCGGGTGGTCAAGCTGCCCAACGGCCAGCAGCGGATCCGCTACGAGCAGGTCTGGAACGGCATCCCGGTAATGGGTCAGGTGGTGGTGGCTGACAAGAGCCTGAACGGCCAGCTGCAGCAGGCCAGTGGACGCATGCTGCGCCAGATCGATCAGGATGTGGCAAGCCCGGCCGCCACCCTCTCGCCACAGGATGCCGCCAGCAAGGCCAAGGCGGGCAGCAAGGGGAGCAACGAGCAGGTCAAACTCTACGTGATGCAGGATGAGAACGGGCTGGCCCGGCTGGTTTATCAGGTCTCCTTCATCGCCGAAGGTGACAAGCCGAGCCGCCCCTTCGTCATTCTTGATGCCCAGAGCGGTGAGGAGCTCAAACGCTGGGAGGGGATCAACCACAAGGACGCCAGCGGCCCGGGGGGCAACATCAAGACCGGCAAATACGTCTACGGCACCGACTTTGGCCCGCTCATCGTGGATGACAACTGCCGGATGACCAGCCCCAACGTCGATACCATCAACCTCAACCACGCCACCTCAGGCGGTGCCATCCACCAGTTCACCTGCCCGGAGAACCGGGTCAAGGAGATCAACGGCGCCTATTCGCCCCTCAACGACGCCCACTACTTCGGCAACGTGGTGTTCGACATGTACCGCAACTGGTACAACACGGCGCCCCTCACCTTCAAACTGAAGATGCGGGTTCACTACAGCAAGAATTACGAGAACGCCTTCTGGGATGGCAGCCAGATGACCTTTGGTGATGGCGCCACCACCTTCCACCCGCTGGTGAGCCTCGATGTGGCGGCCCACGAGGTGAGCCACGGCTTTACCGAACAGAACTCCGGGCTGATCTATTCAGGACAATCCGGCGGCATCAACGAGGCCTTCTCCGATATGGCGGGTGAAGCGGCCGAGTTCTACATGAAGGGGAGCAACGACTGGCTGGTCGGCGCCCAGATCTTCAAGGGTAACGGCTCCCTGCGCTACTTCGAGGATCCGACCCGGGATGGCAGATCCATCGGCCATGCGGCGGATTATCAGGAGGGGATGGATGTACACCACAGCTCCGGGGTCTACAACCGCGCCTTCTACCTGCTCGCCACCAGCAGCGGCTGGAACACCCGCAAGGCATTTGAAGTCTTCTTGCTGGCCAACCGCCTCTACTGGGGCGCCAACACCAACTACCAGCAAGGGGCCTGCGGCGTCAGCCGGGCGACCGCCGACCTGGGTTACAGTCAGGCGGATGTGGCACGGGCCTTCCAGACCGTCGGGGTCGATGCCAGCTGCGGCACCACGCCGCCACCGAGCGACAACGTGCTGCAAAACGGCGTGCCGGTGAGCAACCTCGCCGCCAGCAAGGGTGGCAAGCTCAACTACACCCTGAACGTACCGGCTGGCACCAGGTCGCTGCAAATCAGCAGCAGTGGCGGTACCGGTGATGCCGACCTCTACGTCCGCTTTGGCAGCGCCCCCACCAGCAGCAGTTACGACTGCCGTCCCTACAAGGGGGGCAATAACGAAAGCTGCTCGTTCACCAATCCCAAGGCGGGCACCTGGCATGTGCAGCTGTCAGGGTTTTCCGCGTTCAGTGGCGTGACCCTCAAGGCCAGCTACTGATCCACCCGATGCGGGCCTTGTCCCGCATCGCTCTACTCATTGCGCCACCGTTTCGCCAGCGTGCGGGCGGTGGCCAACACGGTTTCCCTAGCCGGGTTGGGCCGCTTGCCACCGCGCCACGCCATCATCACATCCCAATGCTCCTGCGGCAGATTGCGCACATCTAGCCTGACCAGCCGCCCCACCTCCAGATCCCGCTTGATGGCCAGCTCCGGCATCAGGGTGATAAACCCGTGTTCCAGCGCCAGATCCCGCGCCGCACTGGCGGGCTGCACCGCATGCAGGGGGCTGGCGGCCCGCCGCAGCCGCCGCAACTGCTGGATAAAGACGTCACACCCCGGCCCCCATACCTGAGGTGCCAGCCGCTGGTCGGCAATATCCTCCAGGGTGAGGCCGTGACAACCAGCCAGCGGATGCAATGGCGAGGCGATAGCGATGATAGGGGAGCAGCAGAGCAGCTCCATCTGCAGGCCCGCAACCGGCGGGCGCTTGAGCACAAAGCCGATATCGGCCTCGCCAGTCAGCAGCGACTGCATGATCTCGCCGGAGTGATCCGTGGTGCAGCGGATCTCAAACGGCTCGTCCACCAGCTCCATCAATAGCGAGCCAAACACCACCGAAGTGAGGGATGGCAGGCTGGAGAGACGGATACAAGGCAGCGCAGGCGCCCCCTGCAGTGCCAGCCGCCCTTCGCTCAGGATCGCCAGCGCAGAGCGGGCTGATGGCAGAAACTCCTCGCAGGCACGGGTCGGCGTCACCCCGCGCCGATGACGCTGAAACAGCGGCGCCCCGAGGCTCTCCTCCAGCTGGGCAATCCGCTGGCTCACCAGCGGCTGTGACCAGCCACGAATGGCCGCCGCCTGACTGAAGCTGCCCAGCTCGGCCACATCCAGCAGCAGTTGCAGATCGTCCAGATCCATAGACATAAATAATCCTGATATGAAATATAGGTAGTTGTCGTCTACCACTATATCTAAGCCCTCTCCAGAATGAAGGTATCTGTGAATGAGAGGGCGTTATGGTCGATAGGGCGAGGTTTTGGGGACGCTGGTTTCTGGCGCTGGATACCACACTGGTGATCCTGGGTTTCTTTGTGGTGATGCCGATGATCAGCCTGCGCTTCGTCGATCAACTCGGCTGGGCGGCCGGTCTGGTGGGGCTGGCCCTCGGCCTGCGCCAGCTGACCCAGCAGGGGCTGGGGATCTTCGGCGGCTCGCTGGCCGACCGTTTCGGCGCCCGCCCGCTCATCGTCACCGGCATGTTGTTGCGCGCCGTCGGCTTCGCCACCCTGGCCTGGGCCGACAGTGGCGCCATGCTGATCTTCTCCTGCTTCCTCTCCGGACTGGGCGGTTGCCTGTTCGACCCGCCCCGGGCCGCACTGGTGATCAAATTTACCCGCCCCCATGAGCGGGGCCGCTTTATCTCCCTGCTGATGATGCTGGAGAGCGCGGGAGCCGTCACCGGTGCCCTGCTCGGCAGCTGGCTGCTGCGCTTTGACTTCACCTACGTCTGCCTGCTGGGCGCCGGGCTCTTCACCCTGGCGGCGCTCTGCAACTGGACCCTGCTGCCCGCCTACCGCCTCTCGGTCAAACCGACCCCGATGCGGGAAGGGTTGGGACAGGTGCTGGCTGATCGCGCCTTCTGCCGACTGGTACTGATCCTGAGCGGCTACTACATGCTGTGGGTACAGGTGATGCTGATTTTCCCCATTCTGGTCAAGCAGCTCTCCGGCACCACCACTGCAGTGGGCTGGATGTACAGCCTGGAAACGGCGCTGTCACTGGCGCTGCTCTACCCTATCGCCCGTTTCAGCGAGCGGCGCTATCGGCTGGAGAGCCGGCTGATGGCAGGTATCCTGCTGATGACAGTGGGGATCGGGCTGGTCGCTTTCGTCAGCACCCTCTCCGGCATCTTCGTACTGCTGGCCTGCTTCTATCTGGGGATCATCATCTGTGAACCGGCCCGGGAGACCTTGATGACCCGGCTGGCCAACCCCACAGCCCGCGGCAGCTACATGGGCTTCAGCCGCCTCGGACTGGCGCTGGGGGGCATGACCGGCTACGTGGGCGGCGGCTCCCTCTATGACTTCTCGCTGCAACAGGGACAACCGGCCCTCCCCTGGCTGGTGCTCGGTACCATAGGCGTCGCCACCATGTTGCTGCTGGCCCGCTGCTTCTCCCGCCGCCCGGAGCTGGCTATCAGAGCCGCCGCCTGACGACCGCCCCACCTGCGGCAGCCCAATCATAGGAGCTGTCGTTCGTCCTTTCCCGCCATAATTGCGGCCAGCACTGACAGAGCGTGCCGCCACACCATGAAATACTCTTCCCAACACTTGGCAAAAGGGAGAGCCACCATGTCACACCACCCTGTTTATCACTGGATCGCCCGCCTCTCCGGTATGCAGGTCCCTGCGGCCCCGGATGAGAAAAACCGGATCTTTCTGTTGCTGGATCAGCAGAATAGAGAGTGGTGGCTGGAAGTCGCTCCCGATGAGAGCGTGCTGCTCATCACCACTCCGATGACAGGCCAGCTGGATGCCAATCATCTGACCCCCGCCAACCTGCAGCACTGGCTGAGCCTCAATAGCGAGGTCGCCCTGATGGGCGGCACCTGGCTCGGGTTGGATGGCGATATGCCAATCCTCACACTCTACGCCCAGATTTTTCTCGCTCACTGCGATGAACCACTGCTCGACAACCTGATGGGTCAACTTGTCGGACTGGCTCATGACCTCACACCCCGACTCTACGCAGCAGAGCTGTGAGCAAGGAGCTCATCATGAAGATCGACCACAGCGCCCCACTTGCAGCTATCGCAATGCCACCCAGCCACCAGAGCAATCCCGGCCATCGCCTGATTAACCTGTTTCGCAATCTGACCGCTCCCACCGCCGAACGGGCTGAACTGACTCTCCCGCCCCCGCCAGCCCTGACACCAGATAGCCAGCAGTTGCTGAACCATGAACTGCGCAAGGGGCTCTCGGGCTATCTGGCACAGCACCCCGAACAGCAAACCGCGCTGGATGAATTGCTGAGCGCTGGACAGATGCGCAATGAACTCGGCAAACCGACGCTGGCAAAAACCGATCCCATGACCCACCTGGTCACCCTGCTCCACCAGCTAAAAAAACTGCCGGACGGCAAAACATTCATCCAGCCCCTGGTCAAAGATCCCACCGGTGAGATCGGGCGCTATATCACTCTCAAGGGCGCCTTTGGCAGCAAATCCTGCCAGTTACGCAGCCAACCACTTCCATCGCGCTCCTTGCGCGAACCCGAACTGCTGCAACTGGCGCAGGAGCTAAAACAGGTGCTGCAACACTATCTGGACGCCGACCCAGCCAAACGTGAGCTCCACACCGCCTATCTGCGAGGCTATCTGCAACAACCCGAGATCGGCCGCTATCTTGGCTTGCTCGATACACCCAGGGGGGTACAGGTCAAGATCAACGCCCTTCCCTCCCGCAAGGAGGAGACTGCAACCCTGATAAACCGTCTGCTGGCCGGTCATGGCCGTGGTGCGCTCTATAACGCCTTCGCCCAAGCGAGCGTGCGGGAAAGCATTCTGGGTCGTCACTTCAAACTCGAAGGGATACTGGAGTTCAACTTCACTGTACGGGCCACACCGCTACCGCCAGCAGCGCTTGCCACCCCCACTGCAGCACCAAGCGATGATCTGCCCAATCCAACGATCGAACTGCAGAAGGAGGCCCAGCGAAGGCAGCAGGAGGCACAGGAACATCTCAAGCTGGAGCAGGAGATCACCCGCCAACTGGCCAATCGCCCGGCCTGTCAGGCCCTGGCAAAACTGACCAGAGCAGCCGCCAACCTGCAAGCCGAACTGGATGGCCAGCATCTGCCCCCGGCAGTTCCGATCCCGGCAACCCGTGTCGATTTGACAATCCTGGCCCGGTTATCCCTCCCCCAGGTGCGAGAGCTGGCGCAGCAGCTCAAGGAGGAAAACAACCACAACCTGCAGCAAGTCGAGGCTAACACCCTGAATCTGCCGACCCACTCAGATGCAGACCGGTTTTCCTCCCATACCCTAGATATGTTGGGAGTCACGCTCACCCAGCCCTACTTCAAGGTGCTGGACGAGGGTATTCAGGCGCTACGGCAACCAGCCACCAGCCGTACCGCCCGCTTGCTTGGCTGGTTACTGCCATCCCAGGCCAGAATGCGCCAGCTCAAGCAAGAGCAGAGCATCGGCAGATTGCACGAACTGCGTCAGGTCATCTCCATGTTGCAGTTACAGGGTGGTAGCTGGCAGGGCACCGACCGTTCGGGCTGGGCCAAACAGCTGCTGGCTCGCACGCTGGAGCAAGCCATGCCCACCCCATGGCAACTGGGGCCGTTTCGGATCAAGGCAGGGCTTCACCAGTGGCAGACCAGATTGAATGATTGGGGCATTCCGACCGCCAAAGGCTGATAGCAGGCCATCACCGCAGCTAATCCTGATCCGATCCAGTGACACAGGGTTAGTCTGCTCCACCTCCCCCATACAAACATGACGGAGAAAAAAAGTTGCGAGTTACAACTTTTACGCTATTTTAGTTGTTATGCACAACTAAAAAGGAAACCACGATATGGATCCCCGTCCCCTGCGCGCTCTGTCGCGCGATCTGGTTCGCGAACTCGGCATGCTCTCCCAGCAGTGCGGCAATCTGGCCCTCACCCCCATCGAGGCTCACCTGCTGATCGAGCTGGAAAACGCCCCGGCCACCAACCAGCAGCTGGCAGAAAAGCTGCACATCGACAAATCCAACGCCAGCCGTCCGCTGGCGCGCCTCGCCGAACGGGAGCTCATCAGCTGGCACCCGCACCCCTCCGACGGGCGCAGCAAGGAGGCCCGCCTCACCGTCAACGGTCAGGGGATGCTGCTGGAGTTGCACCGGGAGATGGACGGGGCGATGGAAGAGATGCTGGCACAGTTGAGCCTGCCCGAGCGGGAGCAGCTGTGGCAAGGGCTGCGGCTCTATCGCAGCGCCCTCTCCCGCGCCCGTCGCCAGCGGGGTTACCAGATCCGCCCCATCACGGCGGCGGACAATGCCCAGATCGCCTTGGTGATCCGCGCCGTCTCGGCCGAATATGGCCTCACCGCCGACAAGGGGTATGGGGTCTCGGATCCCAATCTCGACACCCTCTCCCAGAGCTATCAGGGGGAGAAGAGCCGCTATTGGGTTATCGAAGGGCCGGACGGTTCCATCCTCGGCGGTGGCGGTATTGCGCCATTGGCGGGAGAAGAGGGTGTCTGCGAGCTGCAGAAGATGTACTTTATGCCCGCCCTGCGCGGACTGGGCCTTGGCAAACGGCTGGTATTGCAGGCTCTGGACGAGGCGCGCGCGCTTGGTTATCAGCGCTGCTATCTGGAAACGACCGAGGTCTTGCGCGAAGCCACCAGCCTCTATGAATCACTGGGCTTTGAACACCTGCCCAGCCCCCTTGGCTGCACCGGCCACGGGGATTGCGAGATCTGTATGGTGCTGACACTGGGGTAGCCCCCTCATCCCCAACCCTTCTCCCGCAAGGGGAGAAGGGGGCAAAAACACTTCCGCGATCTTTCAGGCAGACCGCTGATGGTTCCCTCTCCCTCTGGGAGAGGGCTGCTTGCGACTGGAAGATGCTGAACCATTACCCCCTGCATCCCTCCTTAAACAGGCACAACGGCACAAAACAAGAGACCCCGCCGAAGCGGGGTCTCTTTGATTATCTGCCAACAGGCAAACAAACCGTTATCAGTGCTCGCGAGTCTGGCGGAACTCCACGTCGGGGTGACGCTCCTGGGCCAGGCGCAGGTTGACCATGGTCGGTGCGATATAGGTGAGGTTGTCACCGCCATCGAGGGCCAGGTTGACCTCGTTCTTGCGCTTGAACTCTTCGAACTTCTTGACGTCGGTGCCTTCCACCCAGCGGGCGGTGGAGACGTTGACCGCCTCGTAGATGGCCTCAACGTTGTACTCGCTCTTGAGGCGCGAAACCACCACATCAAACTGCAGCACACCGACCGCACCGACGATGAGATCGTTGCTGATCAGCGGACGGAACACCTGCACCGCCCCCTCTTCGGAGAGCTGGACCAACCCCTTGAGCAGCTGCTTCTGCTTGAGCGGGTCGCGCAGGCGGATGCGGCGGAACAGTTCCGGTGCAAAGTTCGGGATGCCGGTGAACTTGAGATCTTCACCCTGGGTGAAGGTGTCGCCGATCTGGATGGTGCCGTGGTTGTGCAGACCGATAATGTCACCGGCGAAGGCGTCTTCCGCCTGCTCACGGTCACCGGCCATAAAGGTCACGGCGTCGGAGATGTTCACATCCTTGCCGATACGCACATGGCGCATCTTCATGCCCTTGCTGTAAGTACCTGACACGATACGCATAAAAGCGATACGGTCACGGTGCTTCGGATCCATGTTCGCCTGGATCTTGAATACGAAACCGGAGAACTTCTCCTCGGTCGCCACCACTTCGCGGCTCTCGGCCTTGCGTGGCATGGGAGACGGCGCCCAGTCGGTCAGGCCGTCCAGCATGTGGTCAACACCGAAGTTACCAAGCGCGGTACCGAAGAAGACCGGGGTCATCTCGCCAGCGATAAAGGCATCGTGATCGAACTCGGGAGAGGCGCCCTGCACCAGCTCCAGCTCGTCGCGCAGTTGCCGGGCCAGATCTTCGCCGACGGCGGCATCCAGATCCGGGTTGTTCAGCCCCTTGACCACCCGCTTCTCCTGGATGGTGTGGCCCTGACCGCTCTGATAGAGATAGGTCTCATCCTTGTAGAGGTGATAGACACCCTTGAAGGATTTACCGCAGCCGATAGGCCAGGTGATGGGGGCACACATGATCTTCAGCTCGCGCTCCACCTCGTCCATCACTTCCATCGGATCGCGCACTTCGCGGTCCAGCTTGTTCATGAAGGTGAGGATGGGGGTATCACGCAGACGGGTGACTTCCATCAGCTTGCGGGTCCGGTCTTCAACACCCTTGGCGGCATCGATGACCATCAGGCAGCAGTCGACCGCCGTCAGGGTACGGTAGGTATCTTCAGAGAAGTCCTCGTGACCCGGGGTATCGAGCAGGTTGACCAGACAATCGGCATAGGGGAACTGCATCACCGAGGTGGTGATGGAGATACCACGCTGCTTCTCCATCTCCATCCAGTCGGATTTGGCGTGCTGGCCCGAGCCACGGCCCTTGACGGTACCGGCGCGCTGAATGGCCTGTCCGAACAGCAGGACTTTCTCGGTGATGGTGGTTTTACCCGCATCCGGGTGCGAAATGATCGCAAAAGTGCGTCTCTTGGAGACTTCACTCAGAAATTCAGCTGACATAATTCAACGTTCTTCTATTGAGCGGTGGCATCAGCCACCGTGGGAATAAATCCGGAATGCCGCTCACGGCACATGTATACGCAACGAAAGCCACGCCAGCTGGCGTGTTGCCAACCTGGTGGAGAGAGGGAGGAGGGTTGCGTTACATGGGTCTTATCGCCTGAGTCAAAGCAAAATTGCGCGACATTATACCCGCGCGAGTGAAAAATACCCAGCCTGACAAGAGATGATAATTTGGCCGCACATCTGTTCCACAGGTTCCAACTGAACAGAAAATCAAACACTCCGAATCGGATGGCAGCATCCGGACCACGTGGAGTTGGCCCCCTCCCCATGCCAGCAACAACCACTCTTGATAAATTTTCATACTTGGACTTTCCCTATCCAGCTACAAATATGTAAATCGTATCTACATAATGGAGAGGTCATTACATGAAACATTCCACCCTGCACAATCAACAGATCGTCATTATCGGTGGTACCTCGGGTCTTGGCCTGGCCACCGCCCAACAAGCGATCGAGCAAGGCGCCAAGGTCATTATCGGCGGTTCCAGCCGTGAGCAGCTTGCCACTGCACTGGCTGAACTGGGCCCAAGTGCCAGTGGCCATCAACTGGATATTCTCGACGTCGACTCCGTCAATCACTTTTTCAACCAGCTGGATTCGCTGGATCATCTCGTCATCACCGCCGCCGTCATGCGACCAGGCAGCTTTCTCACCGCTGCCATCGAGGATTTGAAAATCAACATGGACAGCCGCTTCTGGGGAAGTGTTCATGCGATCCGCGCCGCAGCACCCAAACTGTCCGAACGCGGCTCCATCGTGCTCACGTCCGGGATGGTGACGCGCCGCCCACAACTGGGTAAGGCACTCCCTGCCGTTGCAGCTGGCGCGGTTGAAACGCTGGCTCACAGTCTGGTTACCGAGCTGACCCCCCGTCGGATCAACGTCATCAACCCGGGCCCCATGCGCACTCCCATGCTGCTTAAAGCACTAGGCAATGACCCACAAAAAGTGGCAGCCGTGGCGCAAAGCCTGCCGTTGAAGCGCTTGGGAGAGGGAGAGGATTATGCGCAGGCCGCGCTGTTCCTGATGAGCAACAACAACATGAATGGTGAAGTGCTTCACCTCAATGGTGGGAGCGCCTGGGCATAACGCCCTTCTGACGGTCTTCTGCGCTCGCGCTTGCCAATCTGTCATCGCAGGCAAGAATGAGCGCAGGGGACGAGCATCATCGCCGTATCAGTGTGCTCCCCAATAGCGATGACACCCTGGTGAGTGACAACACCCAGCCCGTCACTCGTCTGTCTCCACCCGGTTGCGCCCCGCCTCTTTCGCACGATACAGCGCATTGTCAGCACGCTGGATCAAGGCCGCCAGATCCTGATCATCGTCTCGCAGAGAGGCACATCCGATACTGATGGTTACCGGGTACGACATGCCGGGCAGCGCTCGGTTGGCCGCCGTGTGACGGATCCGCTCAGCCACCCGGCACGCCTCTTCAAGGCTGGTATCCGGCAGCAGGATCAAGAACTCCTCTCCGCCGGTACGTCCCAACTGATCCTGGTGCCGCAGCTGACGATCTGCCGCCCGAGAGACCCATTGCAGCACCCTGTCTCCTTGGTGATGGCCCAGGGTATCGTTGATCCGCTTGAAGTGATCGATATCGAACACCAGCAGACAAAATGGCGTGCCCTGCCTGCGAGCCAGCGCCAACATATCGCTGCCCTGCCGCAGCACCCGACGGCGGTTGTTGATGCCGGTCAGTTCATCGGTAAAGGCCAGACGACGCATCCGACGGTTGCGATCCAGCAGCCACCCCATCGTCAGCAGCGCCAGTACCCCGCAGAGCACCATCACCACCAGCAGCCAGAAGCGACGCTCCTTGACCTGCTCCAGCTCCTGCTGCTGCAACTGCTGCTCGATTCTCAGTCGTGCATTATCCCCTTCTTGACGGGCCAGTTCGAACTCACCGCGAACCCAGGCAATGCTTTGCTCTCGTAACAGTTGAGCGAGGAGCTGTTCTTGCGTCAGGTTATCCCGCTGGGCAGCCAACGCCGCAGGATAGTTATGCAACGCCTCCTGTGCCTCAGCACGCAATGCATACAACGTGGTAAGAAACAGTACATAGCCCTTCGCCTTGAGAATGGGCTCAACTCGCTCCAGCGACTGCAGCGCTTGTTCCGGTTGCCCAGCCTGCAGCTGCCACTTGGCTCTCACCAACTCTACACGGCCATAAAGCACGGGATCCACATCTGCCAACAAGACTTTGCTAGCCGCATCCAACAAGCTCTTTGCTTCATCGGGGTTACCCAGCCCGAGCAGGGCCTCGGCCTTCATTATCTGACGAGCAGCATGCTCAATCCGATACCGGATCTGACGGTAGTATGCAGAGCTGAGCTCAAGTTCTGCCAAGGCATCCTGATAACGTTCGGTCCGCAGGTAGATAAGAGCAAGTTGATCGCTAAGTCTGGCCATGCCGAAGCGATCACTGCTGGCGATAAAGTACGGACGAAGCGGCGCCAAAGCAGTAAATGCATCAGTATAAAGGCCCATACGACGAAATGCTGCTGCAATCTCCAGCTGGACGTGCTGAGACCATGATATCAATCCGAGCCGTTCATAAATGGTGTGCGCCCTGGTAAGATCAACCAACCCTTGGCCTGCCGCGCCGTGAAACGACAACATAGCGCCACGGAGAGAGAGAGCCTGAGCTTCCAGCTTTGGCTCGTGGGCCACCCTTGCCCGTTGCAACCCCTCATCGTAGTCCTTACGGGCATGTGCCACATCACCCAGTAGCTGATTGAACCAACCACGACAGATGGTCAGGTCTGCCATAGCAACGCCATCCTGCTGCTGGTACGCCAGCAACAATTGGGCATTGGCATAGGTAACAGCCGCACTGGACTTCTGCATGTCATCGGCAGATTGTGCCCAACAGGTCAGACGCCGGATCCGCATCAGCTGCGATTGTGAATAAGAATCCCCCTCCTGCAATAACTGGTTAAGTCGCTCGCTCTGTAACTCTATAAGCTGGTAGGTTCGCTCCATCTCATCAAGCACCCCTTCCAGCTGGGCAGGAGCCAAAGGATAAGCCGCAAGCCTGAACGCTGCCAACAAAAGCAGTACAGCGAGATGACGCATAAACTCTCCGGATAAAAGGGGCAATCCGATACTACATGACTATTGTTATTGTTCCCTTCTGCCACCACCGTTGTAAAGGGAAGCGCCACCGCAGGAAGCCCAAAGATATGTCCACCGGACCCACAGTAGCGAATCATCGTCGAGTCAGGGTGAGCGCCGGCCGAATCAGGGAGGGGGAAAATCGCAATCAGATGCCCAACTTGTGTCCTCTATATCGTCACAGATGCTGCCAGCGCCGCAGCAGCCGACCACGCAGGCCGCAATCGAGCAGCCAGCTGTTGTCAAATACCCGCAGCAGCGCCTGCTTGGCGTGGCGGGACATGGCGACGGCGTGAAAACGGGTCTGGCGCTGGCGATAGCGGTTCATCTGATCGAGCAGGGAATGAGGCAGACTCTGGGCGATAAAGTCGGAGATGACCAGCACATCCGCCTTGGCAAAAGCGGGATCATCGAGCTTGGCCAGCGCCTTCTCCAGACAAGGCACCAGATCGGTACCGCCGTGAAAACTCATGGAGAGGAAGCGCTCCGCCTTGTCCAGACCGGTATCCGCGGTGATCTCGAGGGTCGCCACCTCGGTGGAGAAGAGCATCAGGTAGCAGCCGCGCTTCTCATCCATCGCCACCTTGAGCAGCGCCAGAAACAGCGCCTTGGCACACTCCTCGGGATATCCCCCCATGGAGCCGGAAGTATCGACGCAGACGATAAAGGGGCCTCGCTGCTGCAACTGCTGCCCCCCCTGCTCCGGAGTGCGCAGCATGATGCGCTGACGCGGCAAGGTGCCACGTGACTGGTAGCTGAGCAGGCGCCGCTCCAGATAGCGGCGATAGAACTCCAGCTCCAGCTCCGGCAGCCCCAGCATCACAGCTTCACTTGGCAATAACCGCATCAGATCGCTGGCCTGATGGATCCCCACCAGATCGTCCGGCACATCGTCGCTGGGAGCGGGCTCCAGCTCCAGCACCTGAACCGGCGGCACAGGTTGCTCCTGCGCCCGCCGATCCCGCTCGCTGCGCCCGAGCAGACCGGCAATCTCCGCCAGCAAGGGCTCGCGCTGCAACATGCGGGCGTACTGCTTGACCAGCACCAGACTGCGCTTGTGCCAGTGCCCCTGCGCCAGATCCCACAAACCACCAGCGGAGATCTGGTTGGAGTCGAGGGCATCGGCCAGGGTGCGGCTCGCCAGCAGCTGATCTTCAATCTCCTGACGCTGCTTCTCCCGCTCCGCTTCGGCGATCTGCTGCTGCAGTTGCAGCAGGCTCCCCACCAGACTGGCGCGCCACTTGTCGATAAAGAGCTGGCGCAGCCCCTCGGTGGGGTGGGCCGTCAGCTGGCGCACCAAGGAGCGGGCCTCACCGGCGAAGGGGCTGTACTGCTCCAGCGACTCCAGCAAGCCGGGCAGGCGACCAATCAGCTCGGTCATCGGCAGTTGCCGATGCGCCTGATAGAGCTGGTACTCCTGCTCCAGCGCCACCGGCACCGGCTTGTGACGGATCTCCTCACCAAGCTGCTCGCCCCAACTCTGCAGGCGCTTTTTCAGCAGCTTGCCTTGTAGCGGGGAGCGTTTGATAAATTCGGAAATCTTGGGCGAGGCCGCCAGCAGGAGCGCCACCTCACCCGCAAGCTCCCCTTCGCCAATCAGGAGCCCCAGATCCAGCATGCCGATCTCAAGCATGAGCGCTCCTTACTCGTCCAGCCTTGGCAACCGCTCGCGCCACTGGGTCAGCTCGCTACGCAGCAGTTCGAGATCCCGGTTCAGCACGAAGAAGCTGTCCTCCACCTGCTGCAACCAGCGTGAGTCGATAAAGAGGTGTTGTTGGTGACGCTCGAACAGGCTGCGCTGCTGCTTGAGCATCTGCATCACCTTGCCGACCTGAACCAGCTGCTCGTCGAGCGACTGCAACCAGGGCGCCAGCACCACCTCGGGGATGGCGTTGCGCTCCATCAAAACCAGCGGGATCTGCTGGCGCTGGATATCGAGCACCTGCAGCCGTAGCTCATCGTCCAGCACCAGCTCGTAATGGCCTTCTTTCGGGTTGCCGAACTCATAACCCACCAGCGCCTCACCGGTGGGATGCCAATGGGAGAGCAAGGTGCGATCGAACACCAGGGTGCGAGTAAGACGCTCGGGATCGCCGCCATCCAGCGGCGCCGGGGTGAGCAGATGGAAGTGCACTTGCTTGCCAAAGGGTCTGGCATTGGCAAGCGGGATCTCGATACCCCGGGCCCGCCGGCCAAACCACTGCTTGCGTTGCCGGGCCTTTGTGCACAGGCGCTGGGCCACGCTCTGTTTGAGCTGTTTGAACTGATCCCGAAGGGCGAGAAGCTGACGGGTCATCGCCAGTTGCTGATAGCCGTAAAGGCGGGAAAACTCGGTCATCATCTCCAGCAGGGCGGTGCGGGACTCCTCGTCATGCCAGAGACAATCCTTGAACAGCAGCAGATCTACCGGCGCGACCTCATCGCGGCCATTGAAGAAGGCACTCGCCTTGATGAGCCGAACCGCCTTCTTCCAGCGGCGATCCGACACATAGCAGCGATGGGCCAGCTGACTGTCGAGCTGCTGGCGCAGCTGATAGATAAGCTCGAAACAGGCATCCGGCAGGCGCACCTGTTCAATCTGGCTCTGCCACTGCTCATACTCATCCCCCCGGATCTGCAGGGATTCCGGCAAGTTCTGGTGGGCGTGACCATCGCTGGCCAGCATGGATTGAAAGTTGGCTTTCTCCTGCACCCGGTCCATCCAGATCCGCACCAGCATCCGGTCGTAGAGCGCTTCCAGCCCGCTGTCCGGCGCCGGCAGCTCGTTGGAGGCAGTCACCAGCAAGCGCATCGGGATGGGGTGCTGGCTGTCTCCGTTGCGAAACTGCCGCTCGTTGATGGCGGTGAGCAGGGTGTTGAGGATGGCAGGGCCCGCCTTCCAGATCTCGTCGAGGAACACCACTTCGGCCTCCGGCAGATAACCTGTGGTGAGGCGCAGGTATTTGCCATCCTCTTTCAGCGCCTGAATGGAGAGGGGGCCAAACACCTCCTCCGGCGTACTGAAACGGGTCATCAGGTATTCAAAGTGGCGGGCGTCGTGAAAGGCCAGCTTGAGGCGGCGGGCAATCAGGCTCTTGGCAATACCGGGTGGCCCCAGCAAGAAGACACTCTCGCCACTGAGGGCCGCCAGCAGACCGAGGCGCAGGGCATCCTGCCGTTCGTAGAGCCCCTCACCGAGGGCGGCCAGCAGCCGGGGCAGCCGCTCCTGGATGGGAATAAGACGCGCAGGATTCTGGGCTTGAGCTAAAGACGACATAGAGAGTGTTCCGAAGCTGGGATGATGTTAGCCCCAAGGCGCGATATCCATTTGCTCGACCTTGGGTTTTGTCTTGTTATGATGTTTATTCTGGTATCTCTTGCCGCACAATACCCGCCTCTGGCAGGGAAAAACGCAAGGTCGGCGTGATACCGTATCGGCAGCGTGCTGCGCCCATGCATAGCCAGTGTCGTGATGAGCACCATGCCCGCATGCGCCAGATGATGCGTTGCAAAGGGTGCAGCAAAAGCGGTTCGAGTGTACCCTGCGCAACACAATTTTCCCCAATGCAGATCAAGAGTGAGTCGCCTCAAATGCAAGATCCCGTTCGTCAGAGCATGTTGGCCCGCATGGGCATTCAAAGCTGGCAACTGCGTCGTCCGGCATTGCTGGGTGCAGCACCCGCTCCCGAGCTTGCGCAAGATGCCGTGCAGCCCGACCAGACAGCACCGGCCACCCGCGCTCCGCTGCCCAGCGGCAAACTCTGGTTGCTGGCGCCTCAGCTGCCTGCCACCACGCTGCTGGCGGATATCTGCCAGTTGCTCGGCATGACCCCCGACGAGGTCTCACTGCTCAGCGAGCTGCCACCTGCCGATCTGCAAACGGCGGGCGCCTCCCCTCTGCTCTGGCTGACGGAGGCCAACCCCGCGCGGCCAAATGCGCTGATCTGCCCGCTCGCCCCCAGCGCCGCGCAAAAGCGCGCCCTGTGGCAACAGCTGCGCCAGCACCTTGCGGCCAACACGGCGTGATCCTGCATCATGTCGCCAAGACCCACTGTGATGCCGCTCTTTTTACCTGATTTTACAAATGCCGCCTCTGCAACCTCTGCTAACCCCAGCGCCCAACATCTTGCCATCCGGAGCCCCCATGCCTGAGTTTCGTCCCCTGCTCGAGAGCGATTTCGACCTTGTCTACCCCATCGAGCAAGCCGCTCACAAGGAGCCGTGGAGTGAGGCCAACCTGCTCTCCTGCTTCGGTCCTCGCTATCTCAACGGTTTGATGCTGGTCGATGGCCGCCCGGCGGGCTTCTATATCTCGGATCTGGTGGCCGGTGACAGCTCGCTGATGAATATCTGCGTGCATCCGGCGTTTCAGGGCAAGGGGTTGGGGCGGGTGCTGTTGCAGGCCTATCTGGCGCGCAGCAAACAAGCCGGGGCAGAGGCCTGGTTTCTCGAGGTACGGGCCGGTAACCAGACCGCCATCAACCTCTACGAGAGTGCCGGTTTTGCCGAGTATTGCCGCCGCGCCGACTACTACGGCACCGGCAACGACAGGGAAGATGCGGTGTTGATGTCGCGACTGTTCGATTTCGGCTGATCCAGCCTGTAAGTCGCGCCCAAGCCTTTTGTCCCCCCTCAATCGAGGGGGGCGTTGTCCAGCGCGGGATCCTGCAAGGCCAGAGTGGTATGTACCACCGCCTCGAATCCGGCACCGGAGAGCGGCATATAGAAGCCACGCTGCCAGGTTTTTCCCGGCATCCAGATCTGGTCGATATCCACCACTATCTTGATGGGTCTGAGGGGCTGGCCCGGCTGCTGGATATAGATGCCGGGCGGCGTGGCGACTTTGGGAAAGCGGCGCAGGATCTGCTCGCTGCCATCCCCCTTGCCCGGGTTGAGCCGCACCTTCACCAGCCGGGCAAGCGGGCCAGCCATCTCCTTGCTCTGCCAGAATTTCTTCTCCAGATCGCCGCAGCGGCGGCACTTGGGGGCCTCCAGCACATAGAGCAGCGGATAGCCCAACGCCAGCGCCTGTTGCTGCGCCTGCTGATACCCCTCGGCCCCCTGATACCAGGGATTGGCGGGCCCCTGTGATGACGTTCCGGCAAAGAACCAAAACGCAGCGCCCCCCACCACCATCAGCCCGACCGCGGCCAACGCCCCTTTCACCCACAGATTCATATCGTTAACCCTCTCTCTGCCTCCTAGCAGTATCGGCCAGTCTGCGCAAAGGGAGAGCTATTTGCGCTCTTTGTGATCCAAGACAAACAGCGAACACTTGTAAGCCGTAATATTGGAGTTTAAACTCTAGCCCGATTTTTAGTGCCCTCGCGGGCGTACAACTGTAATTAAAGGATGTTTAACTGATGCCGAAGCTTCATCTGGTTCGACTGATGCGTGAACGTATTGCCCAGCTTGGCAACAAGGCTGCCCTGCGGGTTCAGCAAGATGGCCAGTGGCGCGCCATCGGCTGGCGTACTCTGGGCCAGGCCATGGACTACTGCGCACAGGCGCTGATCCGTGCCGGCCACCAGCCAACCGAAATGGTCGGCATCTATGCCCGCAACATGCCGGAGTGGACCCAGGCCGATCTCGGCATCCTTGCCGCCCGCGGTGTCAGCGTCCCTATCTACCCCACCAGTACGCTCGATCAGCTGCGCTACATCGTCAAAGATGCCGGCATCAAGGTACTGTTCGTTGGCGAACAACCCCAGTTCGATCAGGCGCTGCAACTGATTGAAAGCGGCGAGATCCGCCAGCTCATCGCCCTCGATGGCAACGTCAACCTGCGCGGCTGCGAGCAGGCGAGTCACTTCCAGACATTTCTGGTCTCCGGCAACCATCAGCCCAGCGAGCAAGAGCTGCGAGTACGGGAAACCCAGTACCGGATGGATGATCTGCTGACCCTGATCTACACCTCCGGCACCACAGGCGAGCCCAAGGGAGTGATGCTCGACTTCAGCAACATCGCCGCCTGTTTCGAGATGCACAACAGCCGCCTCGATCTGAACGAGCAGGATGTGTCGCTCTGCATGCTGCCGCTCAGCCACGTGTTCGAGCGGGCATGGAGCTACTACGTGCTCTACTGCGGTGCCGAGAACGTCTATATCCGCGATCCGCAGAAGGTGATGGATGTGATTGGCGAGGTGCAGCCGACCGTGATGTGTGCCGTGCCGCGCCTCTACGAGAAGGCCTACGCCATGATCCAGGCCAAAGTCGCTCAGGCTCCGGCTCTGCGTCGCGCCCTGTTTGGCTGGGCGACCAAGGTCGGAAAACAGATGGTTGCCACCCGTCAGGCGGGCAAGTCCGCTTCCCCGCTGCTCTACGGCCAGCTCTGGCTCGCCGAGCGACTGGTGTTTCGCAAGCTGCGCGCCCGCTTTGGCGGCCGCACCCGCTTCCTGCCGGTGGCG